>CAYTAE010000058.1:0-1281 GCA_964435655.1 uncultured Rhodospirillaceae bacterium | reverse complement strand
TTTCAGCCCACAGACACGCGCATTGCCAAAACGATGGGCGAGCTTAGCTTTGGCGACTGGCAGGGCCTGACCTACGAAAAAATCCGCGAAATCAGCGGCGGTCACCCGGTCTGGTTCACCCCCCTGGACGTGACGCCGCCAAACGGCGAAAGTTTTTTCCAGATGCGCGCGCGTGTGATTGCCAACATCGAAAAATTGACCGAAGAACATGCGGGCCGCGACATCGTATCCGTTTCCCACGGTGGGCCGATCCGTGCCGCCATTGGACATGCTCTCGGCCTGGCACCGGAACGGTCCGTTTATTTTCGCGTTGAGAATCTTTCCCTGACACAAATTGAATTCCGCCACGATGCCAGCCCTGAAAATGGCGGTTGGCATGTTGGCTGCGTCAACAAAAAACCCGACGCCCTTGCCCATGCGTAATCACGTATGTCCAAATGCATCCTGGCGTTCCTTGCAAATCTGTCCCTGCAACCCAGAGGGTAACCCAATGCCAAAAAATATTTTCGTCTTGTCCGTGTTTCTTTTTGTGTTTGCAATCTTCACTGCAGGCGCCCTGCCGGCAAAGGCAACATCCGATCAACAGGAGTTGATCGACAACGCCCAACACACGATGGCGCGCATGCTGGAAGATGAATTTTTCTTGCAAGTACCAAAATATCTGGAGAAGGCAAAGGCGGTCCTGATCGTGCCCTCCCTGTTCAAAGCCGGTTTCTTTTTGGGAGGCGAGGGCGGCAATGGTGTGCTTCTTGTCAAGAACACGGCGGGCGAGTGGAGCAACCCGGCCTTCTATACGATGGCCGGGGCCAGCCTTGGCCTGCAATTCGGGGCGCAGGATGCCGAAGTGCTGCTTGTCGTGCTGACGGATGGGGGGCTGCATTCCGTCCTCAACTCGAAAGTCAAACTTGGCGCCGACGCCAGCTTTGCCGTAGGGCCAGTGGGGGCCGGCATCGAAGGCGCCACAACGACCAATTTTGACGCCGACATCGTTGCCTTTTCCCGCGCGGTCGGACTGTTTGGCGGCGTCGCCGGCGAAGGCACCATGATCTATGCGCGCGACGCGTGGAACCAGATCTATTACGGCGAAGACACGACGCCCAAGAAAATTGTTCTGGAGAATGCCGCCAGCAACCCGGGTACCGATGCGCTGCGTGACGTCCTTGCCGGAAAATAGCGACCGGCGCGTTCCGGCCCTGATGGTCCAGGGGACCGGATCGGATGTCGGAAAAACGCTTCTTGTTGCCGGGCTTTGCCGCGTCTTCACCCGGCGCGGGCTGAACG
>CAYTAE010000057.1:5880-9041 GCA_964435655.1 uncultured Rhodospirillaceae bacterium | reverse complement strand
ATACGAGATACATCGGTGACTGGAGTTCAGACGTGTGCTCTTCCGATCTTCGACGGAAAATTCGCGGCTGTGCGAGGAAGACGCGAATTTTCCGTCGATTGGGGGCTGTATTGCCTGTCACCATGAGGAAATCATACGTTCTCTTTGCCTGTCCGGCCTGAAAGGGGCGGGAAACAAATAGGACAGCTGGGGTGCCGGTTGCAATGGTAATCCTTCGCCCAACCTCTTAAAAAGGCAAAGATTTCGAATGCGGTGGGTGTGAGCCTATCATAAGAGCTGTTTTCAGTTCTTTTTTGTCAAAGGCGTGCGCGCCGAAGGCAGGTGGGGCAAAATGGCCCTAAATTTTTTGTTACTTTTTTCGTTGCTGGGGGAAGGGCTGCATGACGACATTGCTTACCGGGGCCTCGGGCTTTGTTGGTTCCGCCGTTCTTCGGACCCTGCTTGCGGCGGATCACGATGTAAGGGTGTTGCTTCGCGAGACCAGCGATCGGCGGAACCTTGAAGGGCTTCCTGTGGAGGCCGTCACCGGCGATCTTCGCGATCGACCTTCCCTCGATCGCGCGCTCAAGGGCTGCGAGGCGCTTTTTCACGTTGCTGCTGACTATCGGATATGGGTGCGCAATCCGGAAACGCTCTACGCAAGCAACGTCACGGGTGTTCGCCAGATACTTGAGGCCGCAGGCGAGGCAGGAGTCTCGCGCATTGTCCATACAAGCAGCGTTGCGGCGCTGGGATTGCCGAAAGAGGGTGGCATCGGCGACGAGGAAACACCCGTTGCCCTTGCCGACATGATCGGACATTACAAGCGATCGAAATTTCTTGGCGAGGAAGAAGTGCGCCGCCTGGTTGCCAAGGGCCTTCCAGTCGTTACCGTGAACCCTTCGGCGCCGGTCGGCCCCCGTGATATCAAGCCCACGCCCACAGGCCATATGATTGCCGAAGCCGCTTCCGGGCGGATGCCTGCCTATGTCGATACCGGTCTCAACGTTGTCCATGTTGAAGACGTAGCGGCAGGGCATTTGCTGGCTTTTGAAAAAGGAAAGATTGGCCGACGCTATGTGCTTGGCGGTGAAAACCTGACCCTTCGTGAAATCTTGCAGAAAATTGCCGTCATAACGGGGCGTCCGGCGCCAAAATTTCGCATTCCCCACAACGCAATTTTTCCAATTGCGGTTGTGGCCGAAGCCTGGACACGGCTAAGCGGTGGAGACCAGCCCTTCGTTTCGGTTGCGAGTGTGCGGATGTCGAAAAAGCGGATGTTTTATTCAAATGCGCGTGCGGAGCGGGAACTTGGCTACGCGCCGCGCCCGGTGGAGGAAGCGTTTCGCGACGCCGTCGCGTGGTTCGTCCGCCATGGTCTCTGCCTACCGCCAAAAACGACTTAAGCTTCCTTTCGCCGGATCGCTATCAGGGCCGGGACAAGGGTCAACGTGCAGGTCATCACCAATATCAGCGCAATCGTAAGCAGCAGGCCCATGCTGGCCGTTCCCACATGGGCGGAAAGGCTGAGGCTGGCAAAGGAGCCAATCGTTGTCAGGGCGCTGAACAGGATGGCGCGGGGTGTGCTGGTATGAAGAACGTCGCCGTCGCCGCCATTGTTGCGTTCGCGAAGGACGAAATGAATGCCGTTTGCGACGCCAAGTCCCAACAGCAAAGGCAGGACGATAACATTCGCAAAGTTGAGGGGCACGTCGAGAAGCACGGCGAAAAGATTGGTCAAAAGTGTCGCCAGGCCGAGGGGGGCAAGTACGAGCAGAACATCAGAGGCGCGTCGAAGCACAATGGCTAAAAGCACAGCAATCAGGACAAGCGCCAGAAGGGTTGCCTGCCAGAAAGCGTCGATGACGGCTTCTACGGCGCCGATCATGACAATCGGATCTCCGGTGGCGTTTGGTGCGACGGCTTGCACGGCGGTGACAAAGCGGCGAAGCATCTGCGGATCTTCCGGGTTCATGGCTGGGCGGATTTCCACTCGGACGCGGCCATCTTTGGCGACAAAGCGTGTGGCGAGTTCTTCGGGCAGCGTTGCGAAAGTCACCGGTTGTGCGCCAAGTGCGGTGCGCAGGCGATCCAGCTGCATTGGGAGCGTGCCGAGAAGGCGTTTTTCAAGCCGCTCGGTGGGCAGTCTGTTTTTTGGGAATGCAGCGTCCGCCCGCTGGAAAGCATCCGCCAGCCGGCCTGCGACCCCGGCGTAGCCAAGAGAAGGGTTTGTTTTAGCCAAATTCGTTATTTTTTCCCGGAATGTATGAAGCTGTTTTTGGCGGTCTGCATCCGTTTGTCTTCGTTCTTCGGTGTTTCCCATCAGGACGGGCAGCAAAATGATGGACAAATCTTCCAGAACGAAAAGTTTGTCTTCCTGATTTTTTGGCACAAGGTCCTGGGGGATGATGACGTCGCCAACTTCCGGCAGTTTCGAAAGTTTTTTCTTAAGGGCTGCCGCCGCCTCGATGTCTTTTGCCAAAACGGTAATGGCATAAGGATCAATGTCACCCGTTTCCAGCAGATCCTTGAACGTGTGCATGGCTTCGCTGTCCGGGTTCTGAAGGTTCAACGGATTGAAGTCGAACCGCGCAAAGGGAAGCGCCGCGCAACCAAGGATCGCCAAGAGGCCGCTGGCCACCACGATGCGGTGCGCATGCCGGCGAACAATCTTTGCAAAATCAAACGGCCTTCCAGGTGAAAAAGAGAAGCGCCGCGGTGGCATCAGGGCGAGAAGAGCGGGCAGAACGGTCAGATTCGCAAAAAGCGCAATAAACATGCTGGTTCCAGCGATGAGACCGAGTTCGGCAACCCCCAGATAATCCGTCGGCAGGAAGGCATAGAAACCGATTGCCGCAGCGATGGCGCAAAAAGTAAGGGCGCCGCCCACCTCTTTCACAGCCATCTCGATGGCGGGTATGGGGGCTTCGCCGCGCTCGATTTCTTCCCGGAAACGAAGCGAAAAATGGATTCCAAAATCAACGCTTAGCCCGACGAACAGGACGGCAAAGGCGACCGAGATCAGGTTGAGATGCCCAATGGCAAAGGCGGCGAAGGCGAGAGCGAAGGCGAAGGCGAAGGCGGTGACGGCGACGGCAGCGGAGGCGCTGGCGTTGGCGTTGGCGGCGGCGGCGGCGGCGGCGGCGGCTCGGCGTCGTGGCTGCGCTCACTTTCGCTGCGCG
>CAYTAE010000057.1:0-5870 GCA_964435655.1 uncultured Rhodospirillaceae bacterium | reverse complement strand
GAAGGCGAGGCTCCAGATAAGGCCCATGATCAGGGTCAAGATCGCGGCAGCCACGACACGTGCCGAGCCGAGACCGATGAGCAAAAGGCCGGTCACCAGGCTGACCGAGATCAGGCCCACCAGGCCGATGCCTTCCTGAATGCTTTGGAGTTCCGCCTGTTCGAGGGCGGCCGAGCCGGTTAGCCGCAGGCGAATGTCATCCCGGGACGCAAGCGTTTCGGCAAGCTCCCGTATTTTGTTCATGGCGGCGCTTGCCGGGGCAAGGGTTGAAAAATCCAAAACCGGTTGTATGACGATGAATTGCCGCCCATTGGAAGCGTGCTTTTCGCCTTCAATTATTTTTTTCCAGGAAAGAGAGCTGACGTGTTCCTCCGGTAAGGCTTCGATGACAGCTGCCATATGGTTGAGCAGACGTTTTAGGGCGTCCGTTTTTTCTTCGTCCTCTTTTTCCTGCTTTTCTTTCTTCAGGATATGATCGATTGCCAGCCCCAACATGTCGAAAAGGCCACCAAGATCGGGATGGACTGCAAGGGTTCCAAGAAAGGGTTGCGCTTGGGAAAGTTGAAGGGCGCGCGCGTTTAACTCTTCGTTGTCCAGGTAAAGGAGTCCGTATTTTTTGAAATAGGGGTCAGAAGCCGGATGAAAAACAGTTCGGAAGAACGCCGGCTGTGCGCGCAGGCGTTTGGCAAGCTCTTCTGCTGCCACATCCACCTGATCGGGGTTGTCGCCGTCGATAACAACAAGGATGACGTCGGAATATTGTGGAAAGGCCGATTTGATTGCTTCGGCATTTTGCCGGAATGGCAGGTCGGGGGAAAGCATGTCCGTCGTCTGGGTGTTGATGCCCAGGGTTTCAACCGTGTAAATCAGCAGGACGATTGTTACGGCGATGGCGGTGAGGACGACCGTCCGTGCCCGGCGTAAAAGGGCGCCAACCCACCGGGCGAGCATGTGGCGGTACCAGTTGGTTATCCGGTCAATCACGAAAATGTCGCTTGCTCTTGAAAAATTGCCGGGTGATCGTGGTGCGGCTAGGGGCAAAAGTGAAGCTGGTGGTCATCATAGATGATATAAAGATGCTTTCTCAGCCAAAAATGCTTAAATATTATGCTGCCGAATATTTAGCATAGGAAAGCATGGAAGGCCGGAGCGGGGAAGAAAACATGTCGGTTCATTTCATAAAGGGAATCCTTGTCCTGACGGTCGCCGCCATCTTGCTGGCGTCGCCGCTTCGTGCCGAGCCGCTGGCCCCGGTTGCGATGGTTGAAAAGCTTCACAAGAAGCTGATTTCGGTTATGCAGCAGGCGAAAGAGCTTGGTTATACTGGCCGACGCGATGCGCTCACGCCCATCATTTTGGCCAGCTTTGATCTTCGGCGAATGACGCGCGTAACGGTAGGTCATTACTGGAAAGAGATGGGCGACGCGCAAAGAGATAAGCTTACCCAGGCCTTTACGGACATGACGCTTTCAAATTACGCCTTGCGGTTTGATGGGTTCTCTGGCGAATTTTTTGAAACCCTTGGCACGTTGCAAACGCCGCGTGACGATACCGTCGTCCAGACGCATATCGTTACCTCGGATAAAAAAATCCGCATTGATTACCTGCTCCGACAATCGGGCGAAAAATGGGGAATTATCGACATTTTTCTCAAGGGAACAATCAGCGAGCTTGCGGCCAGGCGTTCGGAATATATGAGTGTCATCCGCGACCGGGGAGTGGATGCGCTGATCAAAGCCGTGGAGCAAAAGGCCATGAGCCTGGCCGAAAGCAGTTGACGATACCCTCTTTGATGAGGCGCGGGATGCGTAGCTTTCTTTTTCTCTGCCTGTGTTTCGGGTTGCCTATTTCGATGTTGGACATGCCTTCGGCGCTGGCGGCGGACCTTCGGGTTCAGGTGGATAGCCTGCAAAGCCGCGATGGCGTCATGCGATTTGCTTTGTACAATCAGGCCTCCGGGTTTCCCACTCATGAGGGGCGCTTTGCCCATCTCGACGTGCCGGTTTCAGAGACAGGAAGCGTTGCAGCGGTCTTTACAGATCTAGCGCCAGGCACTTATGCGGTTGCCGTCTATCATGATGAAAACAGCAATGGCGAGTTTGACCAGGGGTTTCTGGGATTTCCCCTTGAAGGCTACGGGTTCAGCCGGGATGCGAGGGGTTTTCTAGCTGGACCGCGTTTTTTTTCAGCGGCGGTTTTGCTCGAAGAAGGTGAAAAAACGATTCGGATCCGGCTTTCCTATTAGGCCATTTTTTATATTGTGAAGCCTTGGAACGAAAAACGGCGCCCGTAAGGAGCGCCGTTTTAAAATCTTAAAAAAGGTATGGCTTCTAGGTGTCAGTCGCCGTTGCCGTAATCCGGATAGGAATAGCCAAAGGGGCTGGATTCGCCATCCATCGGAAGTTTGCCGTCGTGAATCTTGTCCAGGCGGTCCTGCCGGTAGAGGCTGCGGATTGTGGCGTAGAGATCAATGGACGTGCGCTGCAGATCATCAAAGCGCTCGATATTTCTTTCGCGTCGGTCGAGGCCGCTAAGTCCGCCGCGGACATAGGTGATCCATTCCTTGTCTTCGTGGTTGGCCCAAAGCCGGAAGGGGTCCGCAAAACTGTCAACGAGGCCACCTACAAGGTCGCGCGGGTTTGACGGCCCAACGACGGGCAGCATCAGATAGGGTCCGTCAGGAACGCCCCAAACAGCCAACGTCTGCCCAAAATCCTCGACATGGGGTTCCATCCCCCAGCCTGCGGCGACATCGAAAATACCGACAAGACCAATGGTCGAATTGACGCCGAAACGCCCCACGGTCGTTGCGGCACGTTCGAATTTCCCCTGAAGGAGGTCATTTGCAAGGACGGTTGGTGCCTGGAGGTTGCGAAGGGCATTGCGAAGCCCTTTGCGCACCGGATCTGGAAACAGAAAGCGATAGCCTTGCGCAACCGGCTTCAAGAAGAAACGGTCAACCAGAAGGTTGAAGTCGAGAATGCCCCGATTCACATATTCGATAGGGTCATTCGTGCCGTTTTTATCCTGAGCGTGCGCATTCGACAAAGGAAGCGCAAACATGCCGAGCAGGAGAAACAACGCGACGATTCGGACGCGACGCACCCGAACCGATGCAACAGGTGACCAGCCTTCACGCATTTCTTTACTCCCTAACTTAGCTTAAGTTTCAGGAAGGTAGCACCATCCTGACTGTCTGGCAAACGGTCTGTTCCTGATCCGTTTCCCTGATTCTTGACACAGTTTTCTTACCAATTCCTTGCCAGCGGTGCCACTGCGTACACGGTCTGGGCCGACGGTTTTTTCGGCAGTTACGCGCGGGTTATAAGGGTGTCTGGCATCCTGCGCTGGCATCGGCGCGCTGGGCATGGACAGACAAGTTAAGACCTGTCGCGTTTTGTCAGCGTCCGAAAACGCCAATAGACGTAGATGGCAAAGGCTGGCGCGCCGATTACAGCGGAAATGAGAAGGGGCTCATTCCAGCCAAGCCACATGGCGATTGGCACGGCAAGGATTGCATCGTCCGGGTCAAAACCGCCGGCCCCTTCGAAAGCGGGTTTCCCGTGTCCTTCCCGGTTTTCCATCTGCACGACAAGGCCAAGGATCACGGCAACCGCCAGGCCGGCCAGCAACCCCATCGGGATTGCCCAGATTCCAAGGTCGCTTTCGCGAAGTCCGATGCCGATGCCGATAAGGATGCCTGCGTTTACGACGGCGTCGCATATCAAGTCAAAGCGATGGCCCCAATCGGTTGTCTGGCCGGTGAAACGCGCAAGTTCGCCATCGACACGGTCGAGAGCCATTGAAAGCACGAACAAAAGACCGCCGGAAAAAACCCACGCAGGATCCCCGCTTGCGTAGGCGCCTGCTGCCCCAAGGCCGGTCAGAAGCCGCAGGGCTGTTACATGGTTCGGGGTGACCGGTGTGTGGGCAAGCATGCGTGCCGGTCGGCGAACGATGCGGTGGATCCAGGTGTTGCGGCTCACGGATTGAGTATCCTTATCATATTTCTTCTGGTTTTAACATTTGGCGGGATCGTAGCTGTGAGACGTATGAGGACAAGGTTTTTTATTCGGGTGGATTGACAGCGTGGGGTGCCACGGGGTTCCCTTGTTCAAAGACGGGAAGGCAGAATATGGCGGATTTTCCAGAAGAACCATTGTTGCTGACGCCAGGGCCGATTACCACATCCCGGGCGGTGAAGGAGGCAATGCTTCGCGACTGGGGTTCGCGGGATCACGATTTTATCGCGCTGACGCGTCATATATGCGCGCAGCTCCTTCAATTGGCGGGTGGCACCGAACGTCACGTCTGTGTGCCTGTTCAGGGAAGCGGAACCTTTGGCGTGGAGGCCACCCTTGGTACGCTTCTGCCACATACGGGCAAGCTGCTTGTTCTTGCCAATGGTGCCTATGGGGCGCGCATTGCTGAAATTGCCCTGCGCATGGGGCGCAATTGTGTGATGCAGTCTTTTGACGAAGCTTTGCCGCTGGACCCAATGGCATTTGATGCGGCCCTGGCGGCGGACCCCACTATCACCCATGTGGCGGCCGTGCATTGCGAGACCGGGGCGGGGCTTTTAAACCCGATCGAGGAAATCGCCGAAATCGTAATGAAAAATGGTCGCCGCTTTCTTTTTGATGCGATCAGTACATTCGGGGCGCTGCCCATTGACGTTGCCAAGGTTCCCTGCGACGCGGTGGTGGCTTCGGCAAATAAATGCCTGGAAGGCGTTCCTGGGATCGCTTTCGCGATCCTAAGGCGGGACGCCCTTGTGGCGGGAAAAGAAAACGCACCGTCCCTGTGTTTGAACCTTTTCGATCAATGGCGCGCGTTTGAGGAAACGGGTCAGTGGCGTTTTACGCCGCCAACCCATGTGCTGGCCGCTCTTGCCGAGGCGCTGCAGGCACACGCAAAAGAAGGCGGTGTCAAAGGTCGGGGCGACCGCTATTGCAACAACGTCCGTCTTCTTGTCGAAGGCATGAGGGACCTTGGCTTTCAGGCATTCCTGCCGAATGAGTTTCAGGCCCCGGTTATCGTTGCCTTCCATTCGCCGCCGGACCCGAACTTTGCCTTTTCGGAGTTTTACGATTTTCTGCGCGGCAAAGGCTATGCGATTTATCCGGGGAAGGTGACGGCGGCGCCTACCTTCCGGATCGGCTGCATCGGACAGGTTTTCGAGAAGGATATCCGGGGTGTCTTGTCGGCGATCCGCGAGGCAGTGGCAACATTTGGCCTGACGCACCTTGGGGCGCGTGATGCGCCTTCTACTTCCGCGTAAGAAAATCCCGAAAGCGTCGGGCGAGATCGGCTGGCTTTTCTTTTGGCCTTCCGAGATTGGCAAGAGAACCCTGGCGAATGCGCAGATGCAAAAGCGTCGGGCCGGTCAGGGAATTCGCCTGCTGAAACGCTTTTTTGAAGCCTTCGCAATTGTCCGTGACAAAGGCGTTGGCATAGCCGCAAGCGAGCGCAACGGCAGCAAAATCGACGCTGTTTGAAACCGTCGCCTGGCCACCTGTTGAATCATGGGTGCCGTTGTCGAGAAGCACGTGAAGAAAATTTTTCGGCCCGACAGCACCGATCGTCGCAAAATTCCCCAATTTCATAAGCGCGGCTCCATCGCCGTCGAGAACGATGACCGGACCGGAAACATTCAAGGCCACGCCAAGGCCAAGCGCGCTGGCACAGCCCATCGAACCGATCTGGTAAAAATGCTGTTCACGATTGTCGAGGGTATAAAGTTCGCGACCGCATTTTCCCGTTGTGGCGAGGACGCCGGCGTTCTCTGGCACAAGCTCCAGGAAGGTGGCCAGGGCTTGTGCGCGGGTGGGGCGTTCGCCACCCGTGCGGTAATCTTGCCGGATGCCGGG
>CAYTAE010000056.1:0-9152 GCA_964435655.1 uncultured Rhodospirillaceae bacterium | reverse complement strand
AGGAATACGAGATTTCCGAAATTTCGACGATGGATCACAGCTGGGGCCCGCGGCCGGAATTCGATGCCCACAACATGACGTGGGGTCACGTCCATGCCGATCCGGACTTCGCTATTCATACGATTTTCCAGATTGATCCGAATAAGGATCCGGTAAATTACGGCGAGCTTGCCCATGGGTACGTCATGGAAGGCGGCGAGTGCTATGGCCTGGTTGACGGCCATGGCCGGGCGTTGAAGCGGGACGGTTATCAGCAAAAGGAAATCGAAGTCGAAGTTACAGACATTCGTGGAAAGACCTTTGGCTACACAGGCAAGGCGCTGACGGGCTATCCCTGGCAGGCATGGCCAAGTGTCTGTGGCTATCAGTCTCTTAACGAGGTTGTCTTGACCGACGGTCGCAAAGCCTATGGCGAATGTCAGGACTTTATGGCGATGCCTTACATGACCCGCCCGGACCGGCCTAAATTCTAGTGCCAGGCGTGGCTTGAGGGTTTGCAGCCCTTGGTCAAATAAAGTGTTTTGAAAGCCGCCATCGAAATTCGATGGCGGCTTTCTGCCTTCTTATGGCAAGTGGAAAAGAAGTAGGGGGAAAAACAATGATCACGGAGCAGGACGCGCTTTTCTTTCATGAGCCGACTTCCAGGGAAGATGCACTTTATTGGGCGGAAACCAACGCCTGGACGATCTATATTCCGGAAGAGAATATCATGATTGTTGTTTATGCCCTTTTCCGCAAACCTCACGGAATTGTGCTGACAAACGTGTTTGTGGTGCAGGGTTTTTGCAGCCACCCTTACGAAGCTCTGCACAACGATTTTTATGTTCACCTTCCAATTCCTAAAGACGCCCAGATTGGGAAATACGCACTGGCGAGCGGTCTTTCTGTTGAAGTCACGAAGCCGCCAATGGATTACAAGGTGGATTACGTCGGTCGAGATGGAACGGAATTGCATTTCACCTATGAAGGTTTGATGCCGCCTTACGACATTGCCGACCCTGAAATGGACCCCATTACGGCCAGGCGCTCGCAGGATGAGCTTGCCAAGCATCAGGGCTTTGGTACGGCCTATAATTGTCACTTTGACCATACCGGCCATATCCGGGGAGAGTTGAAATTGCGTGGGAAGGTGTATCCCATCGACATTGTTTCGACGATGGATCATAGCTGGGGGCCAAGGCCCGAATCGCATTCTGGCCACATGGCTTGGGGGAACGTTCATTTTGGGCGTGATTTGGCGATCCATTCGATTTTTACAATTGATCCGCGGGCATCGCGCGATTACGGGCCCTTGGCTCATGGCTATGTGATGGAGGATGGAAAGGCTTATGGCCTGGTCGACGGCAAGGGGCGAGTAACGGAGCGGGATGGTTTGTACACCATGGGGCTTGATGTCACAGTTGAAGATATTCGTGGAAAAACCTTCCATTACACAGGCAAGGGGATGGCGACCTACCCTTGGTATTACCTTCCAAACGTTCCGGGATTTTACACAATGCTGGAATATGAAATGGATGGGCGCAAGGCCTATGGCGGGGTCATGGACTTTGTGCACATGGACTATTTGCTCCAGGGAGAGTTTTAACCATCCTGAGTTGGGGGTAAACGGCCGCACACCATGGCCTTGGAATCCCTAAATCAACCAGTGAGATGGTAAGTGCCTGTTATATATATGGAACAAGGCTGGGCGGGTCTGGGCCCCCGGACAAAAGATGGCTGGCTTTTCCTCCGGAAAATCTGTAAAAAAACAGTAAGCCTCAAGTTCAATAAAGGGGCAGATGACAAGGGGTAAGGGGGGGGAAGTACAACATCCTTTCCTGCATTTATGTCCGATAAGGCACAGTCTGTAGGCGAATTGGCTGCATTGGCTGTTCCGGTCCCTGACCCCGTTTGTGGGCGTTCAATTGACGCCTGCAAGTTCACCGGCCTTTCCCGCAAAATCAGCGTGAGAGGGCATTTGGAATACGTACGGATTTTAAAAATCGAAGTCGGGTTAAAAGCGAGGGAAGCTAGAGATGCCAGTAATAGCCGAGGGATTTAACACCTTCAACACGGATAAAAAGCCAAGCGGCGTTGTAAAATTTCTTGCCGATCCACAGTCGGTGATTGCGCTTATTCAAAGCGGCAAGCTGAAAGAGCACATCCTGCTTGTTCGGGGTGGGACCACGACGTTTCTTGCGCCGGCGCTCAGCATGGGTGCCATTGGCGTAATCACGATGTCGGGCGCGCCGGAATCGCATCTCGGAATTCTGTCCCGGGAGTTTCAAATTCCATGCGTCATGACGGTCAATTTGCATGACACCGAATCCCGCTATGTTGCCGGGGAAACGGGCGATGAGCATTTTGATGAAATCGTCGCGAAGCTGGATGGCAAGACGGTCAGCCTGGATTGCAGCGATCACGATGTCGGCAAGGTTGTTTCTGAATAACACCGGCCATCGATTTTGAGCAAGACAGCAATCGCGACCAGAAATTTTTCAGGAGGTAGAAAAAATGGCTGAAACCGCAAAATCTGGCAAGGCCGGTAAAGCGGAGTGGCAAAAGCGCTATGAGCCCAACGATGATGGGCTTCGCTTTCAGGATCTGACCTATGTAGGTAATTTTACAGAGATGGACCCTGTGCCGGACGGCATTCTTGGCGACCGGATCATGAAAGAGCGCATGAGCAGCAAGGTTATCGAGAAGGTAACAAAGGAAGACGTTCTCAAGAACGAATTCACCATTCCTGAGCTGAACGATCTTAACGATTATTTGGCTTGGAACATTTGGGACGTTCTTGTCATGCGGGCGACAGAAGGTGTTTCCGGCATGATCCCGCGTCAGGAATACGAAATTCTGTCCACCATGCATGAATTTTACCGCTACCCAGAATTTATGGGCAAGATTACCGATGAAATCGGGGCGCAGGGCGTTATGGACATTGGTGCCAGCTCCCGCCGCGAGATCGGCACCAAAGTAAATTGCGTGCATGACTGGTGTCTTGGCGCGGTTACCTTCGGCATGGGTCGTTGCGGTCTTCTGGCGCTTGAGGCAATTCAGCCGGACGACTATGTAGCGGAAAGCAACACCATCCTTAAATTCGCGCAGCGCATTCTATGGGGCAAGCGGCAGGATGGTTGGCTCTTCAATTCCCAGGACCGCTTCCGTTGCCAGATCCACGAGCAAGATTTCCTTGATGGTCTTTTGACCCAATGCGTGGACTTTGAGCCGGGATCGGACGTTGCCAAAAAATTCATTGCCTTTAATGCGGCAGCGGAATTGCTGGCTTTCTTCGATCATTACGATTGTCGTCTGGGGCTTGGGGATACGGGGCCTTATCTGCAGCCGGATGGGCGCATCCTGATCGTTCGCGATCTTTTCGTGAATGAGGACCTGTTCCATTGGAGCGACGTGTGTGAAGGCTTGCCACATTGCTTTACGCTTATGGTTCTGATCGATCCGGAGCTTATGGGGCTGGAAGAGATCCGTGTGAACGATATCTCAACAACCTTCACGATTCCGAAGAACTATATCGAGGCGGTTACCGGCGGTGCGATCTTTGTTCGCGAACAGCACGATACGCCGATGAGCGATGTCTACAGTGTTCCGATTATGGAAATAGACAAGTATCTCGAGAAGATCCAGATGGCGACTTTCAACATGTATAAAAAGACAGCGAAGATGTCTCGCCCGGAGCTGTGCCTGAACGGCATTTATAGCTACTACATCGAGATGATGCTGCCATACATGCGCAAAGCCGGGATGTACGAGTACTTCGACAAAGAGTGTAATTTCTGGGAAATCGACCAGCGGATTATGAATTACTCCTACGAAATTAATAAACGTAATTTCGTTCAGTCGACCGTTCCCCAGAAAATCTTTTCCGGCGAGGGTTATCTGCGCTTTTCTGATAAAGCCAATCTCCATGGATCCAAGTATCACCACTACTAGGGAATTGGTGGGTTCATCCGCGCATTTGTGGGAAATTGACCTTGGGAGCATGTAAAGCCTAGGTGCTGCATTTGAAAAGTAACGATGCGCCTTTGGACAACCTTAGGTTCTTGGGTGTCAAAACCAACTTTTGGCAAGGATGAGCGAACGAGCATAGCGCCGCGGTTGATGTAAAAAGCAACCGCGGCGCTTCCTTCGATTTAGACAGGAGAAAGAGAAGATAATCCGATGATTAATGAGCAAACCTTTAAAGCCTTGAATGCGGTTTATCTCCGGAAAATGGCAACTGTTGATGCGCTTGCCGAGTGTTCCGGACTGGAAGTCGACGTCGCGCGCCCCTTGGTCGATGAGGCCATTGCAAATGGTCTTTTGCTGGATTTGGGCGGTCAATACATGCTGCAGGAGGATGGCACACGGGCTGTTCTTGAGTTTTACACGAACACCTACGGTGAGCAGCGGCAGAACCAAGATCTGGTGGGTTGGTACGACCGTTTCGAGATTATCAATACACAATTCCTCAAATTGGTAAGCGATTGGCAATCCGAGCAGAGCGGTGATGAAGCGACGCTGGGCCGGCTTACTCGTACCGTCGAACGGCTGATTAAGGCGCTGTCCCAGGCGGTAGAGATAATTCCTCGCTATCAGGTTTATGCGGATCGTTTCGCAAGCGCTCTATCGCGCGTCGATCAGGGCGATCATAGCTATGTCAGCAGCCCGACAACCGATTCCATGCATAATGTGTGGTTTGAATTTCACGAGGATATTCTTGCTGTGCTTGGTAAACCCCGCGATACGGTGGAGGACTAAGGTTTATGCCTGCTGATAAATTCGTATGGGATATTGCCGACCTTGACGCCACAAACCTTGATCGTTTCGGCGGGAAGGGCACGGGTCTTGCGCGGATGGCTGCACAGGGGCTTCCGGTGCCGCCCGCATTTGTTATTGGAACGGACGCCTATCTTGCGTACCGGAATGGTGGCGGTAAGCTTCCCGACGGATTGAAAGAGCAGGTTGACGCGGCACTGAGTCGTCTGGAGAAAGTTACAGGAAAAAGTTTTGCCGGGGATGGTTCGCCCTTGCTTGTTTCCATCCGTTCGGGCGCGAAGATCAGTATGCCGGGCATGATGGATACAATCTTGAATTTGGGGTTGGATGTAGATTCCGTCGCCCGCCTTGCTGAAATTTCCGATGATGCAGCTTTTGCTGTGGATAGCTGGGGCCGCTTCTGGAGCATGTATTCGGACATCGTTCTTGGATTGGATTCACTGCTTCTTGAGGAGGAGACCGAGGCTTTGCGCGCGGAAGCTGCGAAAAAATGCGCGGCAGATTCCCTGAAGAGCTTTGAGGAGGCGGTTCTTGTCTCTATCCAGAACCAGGGTGAAATGCCGCCCCCCACGAATCCACGAGATCAACTGGACGATGCGATTAAGGCCGTGTTCGATTCCTGGGATTCACCACGCGCCAATACCTATCGCAACCATCACGGAATTCCAGATGATCTCGGCACGGCAGTTGTTGTACAGGCCATGGTGTTCGGAAACTTAAATCAAAATTCTGGATCCGGCGTCGCTTTTACGCGAAATCCGATTACCGGCGTGCATGAGCTTTATGGGGAATATTTAAGCGGTGGTCAGGGCGAGGAAGTTGTTGCCGGGACCATAACGCCGGCTTCACTTGCCGATCCAGATGCGATGGACCCTGGGCTTCGAAAAGAACTTGTCGATTTTGGGTCTAAATTGGAAGATTTGTACCGGGATGCCCTGGACATTGAGTTCACGGTCGAAGATGGCAAGCTTTATATGTTGCAGGTGCGCCCGGCAAAGCGAACGGCGGCAGCTGCCGTTTCGATCGCGACACATCTCGTTGAGGATAAGGTCATCAGTGAGGGCGATGCGCTTGGCCGTGTCACGGCAGACCAGGTAACGCGGCTTTTGCGGCCAAAGTTTGACCCGGATGCTCTTGAGGCTGCGGTTAAGGACGGCGCTTTGATAGCCAAGGGAATTGGTGCCTCGCCAGGTCATGCTAGCGGCAGCGCCGTGCTTGATTCGGATCGGGCGGCAGAACGGGCGGCAACGGGAGAGGCC
Organism: uncultured Rhodospirillaceae bacterium; assembly: GCA_964435655.1. Taxonomy (GTDB): domain Bacteria; phylum Pseudomonadota; class Alphaproteobacteria. The sequence continues at coordinate 3,138 of CAYTAE010000056.1, read as the reverse complement.
GTTGTTCTTCTCAGGCCAACCACGAGTCCTCTCGATGTGCGCGGCATGTTGGTCTCGCAGGGCATCGTGACGGGACGGGGTGGGGCGGCAAGCCACGCTGCCGTTGTGTCGCGTGCGTTGGATAAATCCTGTGTAGTTGGTTGTTCGGACATGGACATTGATCCAGACGCAAAAACCTTTGGGGTTGATGGCCGGAAATTTGTGGAAGGTGACAAGATTTCCATCGATGGCGAAAGCGGAGATATTTATTCCGGTGTCATTCCCTTGCGAGGGGCAGAGGTAGAAGGTGGTGCGCTTGCACATTTGCTTCAATGGGCGGACACAGCTTCCAAAGCGAACGTGTGGATTTCGGCGTCCAACGTTGATGAATCGGCTTCGGCCGCACAGCGAAAAGCTCACGGTATCGGCGTTACGCCCTTGCGGGAGTTGCTTGTTTCCGGCGGCGTTGTCGACGGTTTTATTGATGCCCTTGGTGTTCTTAGCATCGATAGCTCTGCGTCATCCGACAAGGTCGAAAAACGTTTCGAGGAGCCGACCTACAATGTATGTCGCGCCTTCTTTGAAGCATCTGCGGGGGCGCCTGTTGATATTCGCCTCCCCAATCTTGCGAGCGATGATTGCCGGCGCTTGATTTCGGACTGGCCTTCTCTAGCGCCCTATCTCCTGCTGCCAATGGGTGCGCCGCGGCTCGTCGAATCTTTTCTGCGGGCCATAGGTAGTGCCGCAAAAGACAGCGGCCACACGCAGGTAACGGCGCTTGTGAACGGGATCACGGATGCACGCGAATTGTACGCGTTTCGTAAAATAACCGAACGCGTGGGGAATGTGCACGCTGGTGCCGTTATTCGAAACCCGGCGATTTTACATTTGGTAGACGAATTGTTGGTGGATGATCCGGTGCTATGGGTTGATCTTTACGAGCTTGTTCGTACAACGCGTGGATATCCGTCGGAAATACTCTTCGGCGATGAGGTGTTGGAAGAATATGTAGCCGCAGGCCTTCTCTCGCATCATCCAAGGGCAGCTCTCTATTCTTTGAGCCGGCGGTTGCTGGCCAAGCTGCTGGAGGCGTCCGAGAAACATCCAGGGGCTAGGATTGGCGCGGATTTGGGCGGGGCACCGAGGCCCTCTGCAATAGAAGACCTTTATTCTGCCGGTTTCCGGAATTTCACGTCCCCGCTTCATCACTTTGAAAGCACCCGCTTGTTGCTTGGCCAAAGCGGAAATGACGAAAGTGCCGACGGTAAATAAAGAAAGATAAATAAAATATTTTCTGTTTTTAGGCACCATATTTAGCCGTTTAAATGTGATGAAAATGAAGGCGCCTTTTGCTGGCGTGAAGGTAAATTGGAGTACGTTATGACGCAAGCGACGGTAGAGGCTGAAAGCAAGTATCGGGATGAATGGCTTCCGAAGATTCAAGGCTACGACAACCTTGAAAAGCTGACAGATGCTCTTGTGGATTGGCGGCTCAACTCGCGCCCCCCCAAAGAACGAAGCGGAAATTATCGCTGGGTCGAAGCGAAGATGGAAGAGCACCTTGCCAAGCTAAAAACCGAGAAAATGGCATCCAGTGACCTTCTAACGAAAACGACACGGGGAGAGGCGCTCGATCCAGTTCGTGAGAGCTATATAAAAAATGCGAAAGAAGCGGACGACATCATCAAGCTTGAGAAGGTCGTCGATGAATTCCGGGAAAACTACCGTCCTCCGATCATGCCGGTTCACGATTATTTGCAGATTGAGCGAGAGCTCTGCGAAGTTCTCCTCCGCTATCGTGGCGAACGTTGGTGGGATATGGATGTAGACGAGCTTCGGAAATACCGTGGCGCCAAAATGGTCAAGGCAGATGGGCAGTTTGCCCACTCTTTGATGGTCTTCTATCCGAAGCCTAAGAACACCGCCGCATTTGATAAAGCCTATATGGAAGAACACGTTCCTCTCGCTGAGAAGCTGGGATCAAAGCTTTTTCGCGTTAATAAAGTTCTCAGCACGATCCCGCGCGGTTTGGCAAAACCGATCCTTAGCGCCCTCATGAAAAGTCGGCTCGTCTCCGATTCGGTGATTTCATTTCTTTTCCCGCATATTGATTTAATTCGGACGATGAGCGGTGAAGGGGCACCCTATTATCTGACCGCTGAGCTACATTTCGACGACTTGTCCTCCCTTGAGGCTGCGGCGGGTTCGAGCGCAGCGAAGGAAGCCATCGGGCATGCCATGGAAATTTCGACGGGTGGGGCGCCCAGCCTCATGATCCTCGAATCGGATTTAGCCTTGGATGAAATCGCCGGGAAGGCACGGTCACCGGTGAAATTGACGATTTGTTTCCCTCAGCAGCCGGATGTGGATGTCTTTGAAAACGTGTGGGTGCACGAGATTATTCCAATGGCGATGCAGATCCCGTGTGAATCCTTGAAGGCCTACAAGGTCATTGGTACGGCGGATGGTTCGCCAGCACTATTCCATCGGATTGCCGAGCTTTATTACAACGACCAGGAACAAATGAAGGAAACTGTCTGCACGCAGGAAGTTCGCGATATTATTGCAAAAATCCTAAGTATGTCACCGGTGCCTCTTGTAATAATTTCGGAAAATTCCTAAACATTCTGGAAATAGGGAATGAAAAAAACGGGGGATTATCCCCCGTTTTTTTTATGGTGGCGCGACTCCCTATTAATGAAGAAGAGTGGCTCTAGCAAAGCTGCAAAGAAAATTTTCCGCCTGTCTTAGTTGTGTAACCATTACGAACTCATCGGGTTTGTGAGCCTGTTCTACACTTCCAGGCCCGCAAATGACGGTCGGAATTCCTGCTTCCTGAAGAACCCCTCCCTCTGTGCAAAAGCTTATTTTTTCCGTCGCGTTTCCTCCGCTCGCGTTCTTCGCAAGCGCGACCACGTCTGCTTCTTCCGGGGTTTGAAGCCCAGGAGTGTCGGAAATTACGTCCAGGAAGATCGCTGTTTCCGTGGAACGGGCCTGCATTTCCGGGAGGAGGTCTCGTTCAATGTGCATTTTTATTTCGTCGATTAGGGTTTTCGGAGGCTGGTTTGGAAGGCAGCGGAATTCAAACCAAAAATCACATTCCTTGGGAAGAATGTTTACGGCAGTGCCACCATGGATAACGCCCGTTTGGACGGTTGT
>CAYTAE010000055.1:0-9179 GCA_964435655.1 uncultured Rhodospirillaceae bacterium | reverse complement strand
CCTCGCGCAGGGCCGTGATGTTTGCCACTTCCGCAAGCAGGCGCAGTTCGATCTGCGAATAATCGGCAGAAAGAAGCTGTGTCCCTTTTTTAGCAATGAAGGCCTTGCGGATTTTGCGGCCTTCTTCCGTACGAATTGGAATGTTTTGCAAATTCGGGTCCGACGAAGACAGCCGGCCCGTTGACGTCGCCGCCATCGCAAAGGACGTGTGCACGCGACCTGTTTCGGAGTTGATCTGCTCGGCAAGGCTATCGGTGTAGGTGCTTTTCAGCTTGGCAAGCTGCCGCCATTCCAGAACCAGTTCCGGAAACCCGTGACCCTCGGCCGCCAGACGGTCAAGCACGTCCGCGCCGGTGCCATAGGCCCCCGCCTTGCCCTTCTTGCCGCCCGAAAAACCCATTTCTTCGAACAGCACTTCACCAAGTTTCTTGGGCGACGCGACGTTGAACGGGTGGCCCGCCGCTTCATGAATTTTTGCTTCCAGCGCATTCATCCGGCCTGCAAAATCGGCGCTTAATTTTCGCAATTGTGCCTTGTCTAGAAGAATGCCGGCGCGTTCCATCGCAACAAGCACCGGCACAAGCGGGCGTTCGATCGTTTCATAAACCGTTGTGACATGGGCCGGGGCCAGTTTGGGTTTTAGAAAGCGATACAGCCTGCCCGTCACGTCGGCATCTTCGGCGGCATATTCGCAGGCCGGGGCCAGGGGCACCGCATCGAAGCGAAGTTTGTTTTTGCCGCTGCCAACGACGTCTTTGTACTTCACCGTCTCGACCCCAAGGTGCATGCGTGCAAGGTCGTCCATGCCATGGCCATGCAGGCCACCTTCAAGGACGTAGGACATCAGCATCGTATCGTCAAAGGGGGCAATGGAAATGCCGTAGCGCGCCATGACCACCATGTCGTATTTCAGATTTTGTCCGACTTTTAAGACATGGGCGTTTTCAAGCATCGGCTTTAACAGAGCCATCGCTTCGTCAAAATCGATCTGGGAAAAATTTTCTTCTGATGGCGCATCCAGAGCCAGCGCATCGGCCCCCGCCTGGCAATGGGCGAGGGGGACATAGCAAGCCTTGCCCGATGCAACGGACAGAGAAAATCCCACAAGCGACGCCGTCATGGCATTCAGGCTTGTCGTTTCCGTATCGAACGCGACGACGCCCGCTTCGTCAATGTCGTCAAGCCAGGCCTGCAACCGCGCCGGCGTCTGGACAAGCTCGTAAGCATGGGGCGTTTCTTGAGGCAAAACCGGCGCGCCATCGCCACGCTCATGCCCCACGGCCAGCTGACTTTCCACGCGCGCGGCCAGGGTCTTGAAACCCTGAAACCTTAGGAATTCCAACAGCTTCATAGGGTCCGGCGCCCGGACTTTAAACGATGCGATGGGGGCTGGAACCGCCACGTCGTCGCGAAGCTGAACCAGCCGGTGCGAAAGACGCGCCATCTCGGCGTTTTCTTTCAGGCGTTGCCGCCGGGCCGGCTGTTTAATCTCGTCGGCATGGGCCAGCAAATTTTCAACGTCACCATATTTTAAAATCAGTTCCGCCGCTGTCTTGACGCCGATCCCCGGAACCCCCGGCACGTTGTCGCTGCTATCTCCCGCCAGGGCCTGAACCTCGACCACACGATCGGGTGCAACGCCAAATTTTTCCTCAACTTCTTTTGGACCGATGCGACGATTGCGCATGGCATCGAACATCGTGACATTGGCATCGACAAGCTGCATCAAATCCTTGTCCGACGAGACGATCGTGACCTCCGCGCCGTCGCGCGCGGCAGCACGTGCGTAAGTCGCAATCAGATCATCTGCTTCAAACCCCTGCAATTCGACAGATTCCAGACCGAACGCCGCCGTCGCCTCACGGATCAACGCAAATTGCGGGATCAGATCTTCCGGCGTTTCCGACCGGTTCGCTTTGTATTCCGGATAAATGTCGTTGCGAAAGGTGGCGCGCGCCGTATCGAAAACAATGGCGATGTGATCGGCATCCGTGTCGTCGATCAGCTTCATCAACATCTGGATAAAACCGTAGACAGCGCCGACCGGCGTGCCGTCCGGCCGTGTCAGCGGCGGCAGCGCGTGATAGGCGCGGAAGATAAACCCCGAGCCATCGACGAGAAAAAAGTGTTTTGGAGCGGCGCCCAAAATACTGCGCCTTTCTAGCTGTTTGTCTTTTCCAGAACAAAATGACGCGAACAATAGGGGCAGAAAATTTCACCGCGTTTCTTCATGTCCAGAAAAACGCGCGGGTGGCCCGCCGCCCCATCGCCGCCATCGCAGGAAATGCCCGGTGTCTTCACAACAATCGTTTCGTCTTCCATGCGCGCATGCTTTCTTTTATCCGGCCGGCCTTGATCCAGCGAACCTTGCTCTTGCCAGCATTTCGACGGATGATAGCGATTGGAAGCGCCCAATCAACCGTCCGTCCTTTCAATTCCGGCAAAATGAACAAAACCAGCAAAAAACCCGCAATCAGCAAAGAATCTGCGGCAGCGCCACAACGCGAAAATGCCCGCGAAAACGCTATCGAAATTCATGACCTGAAGAAAATCTATCGCGGTGGCGTGCTCGCCCTTGAGAATTTTGATCTGACGATCCCGCGCGGCAGCTTCTTTGGCCTGCTGGGACCCAATGGGGCCGGAAAATCGACCCTGATCAACGTCCTTGCCGGTCTCGCCATCAAAACCGCCGGCACGGTGAACATCTGGGGGTCCGACATCGACCGCGAGCCGCGGCGGACCCGCGCCGCCATCGGCGTCGTGCCCCAGGAACTGAACGTCGATCCCTTTTTGACCCCACATCAGGCGCTGGAAGTTCAGGCCGGGTTTTATGGTGTGCCCAGGCGGGCACGGCGCACGAACGAAATCCTGCGCGCCCTGCATCTTGAAGACAAGGCGAATGCTTATGCGCGCGCGCTTTCCGGCGGCATGCAGCGCCGCCTGCTGATCGCCAAAGCGATGGTGCACAACCCGCCCATTCTGGTTCTGGACGAACCGACCGCCGGCGTTGATGTCGAACTTCGCCAACAGCTTTGGGCACTGCTCCGCGAATTAAACGCGAAGGGCACGACGATCCTGCTAACGACCCATTATCTGGAAGAAGCCGAGCAGCTTTGCGAACAGATCGCCATCGTCAACCATGGGCGCCTTGTTGCCTGCGACCGGACCGAAACCCTGCTGCGCCGGATGGACAAACGGGAAATGACGGTCACCGTGGCCGAAGATTTAGACAAAGCGCCGGAATCGCTGCTGCATTTTCGGGCCACCCTGCAACCGCCCCGGTGCCTGCATTTCGCGTTCCGAACCAGCGAGACCAGCATCGGCGACATCCTGAACGCCGTGCGCGAAGCGGGGCTGACGGTGGCCGATTTAACAACCCGCGAAAGCGACCTCCAGGACCTTTTCCTGCAACTCACACGAAGCACGCGCGACCAACCAACCGCCGCCGGCACCTGAACAGCCCCCACCACTTTCGCGTTTGCACGGCGTTTGCGGCGACGACGACTTTGGAGTAGGTTTTCTGGCCCGACCCGACCGGTCAGGCATGGCACCCGTAGCTCAGCTGGATAGAGCGCTGCCCTCCGAAGGCAGAGGTCGTGAGTTCGAATCTCGCCGGGTGCGCCAATTTTTATTTAAAGGGGTTGCAGAAAACTCAAAACATGCTGCAAAAATTATGGCCGAGCGGTCGTCATTTGGCTTTCTGGAATGGGAATACCCCGAATAGATAGCATTCTTTCAACGTCTTCATCCGTCGGTTTTTCTGGCAGCTTATCCGTCTCAAAACGCGCATAATCAAATAAGGTCGAAGCGTGAAGAAAAAGGTGGGCGGCGTCAAAAATCGCTTTCTCATAACTGATTGTCAGATTGATGCGCTCGCGACCGCCCGCCTCTATCGTCACTTGCTTCCTTGGTAAACTGGTCATCCTCGCGTGGTGCACCTGAATCTCTGAAATCAGCTCGCGCAGGGTATGTCCGACCTTCTCGTCATCGGCATATTCAATAACTTCCCGAAAAACGGGAACAACATCATCAGGAAGTTGCGGAAAAGCCTTCTCATACCCTTCTGGTTTGTCGAACCTGCCTTTACCAATCAGGGAAAAATCTAGTGCGTGATTGGCATAATCAACCAAACGGCTCAAGGCCAAAGGCAATACGGCACGGGCCGATTCAAATTTCCTGCTACGCCGGTCCTTGTTATGACGGTCCGATTGCTTAATTTGCAAGCACAAGAAGCGAACAGTAAAAAAAGCCGCAATGAGTGCGAGCAACCCGGATGTCAGGGTTTCGTGCTGATAAACCCAATCTTCCCAGTTTGTCATGCAGCAGCCTCCAACTTCTCCGAAGGCCGCCTCACACAGAAGCGTGCGCCTTTATTTAAAGCGGTTGCATTCGCGCGCGCCGTCGCCCCAGAAATCGGTGCATTGAGCCTTGGTCATGTCGCCCTGGCCTTTGATTTTCGCAAGCACATAGGCCGCGACCCGGGCAATGTCGGCGTCGCTAAGCCGCGACGCCGGTTTCGGCGGTTTGTCCTCGCCAAGTTCAGCAATTGTCATGTCGTAGCAGTTGTAGGTTTTGTATGCCTTGCGGTGAAAGGCCGGCATGCCGGTTGTGGGCCGTCCGCAGGCAATGACCTCGATCAATTGTTCTTCATCAAGGAACGTTTCACGAAGGGAGAGGGCCGCGCCGCCATAGCCACCACCGCCGCCGCCATGCCATTTGTGGCAGCCGATGCAATTTGCTTTTTTGTAGACTTTCTTCCCCAGGGCAAGGTCAGAACTGCCACCGTTTTCGGCCAGCATCTCTTCCGGTTCCGCTTCTGTCACGGCCGCGTCGGTTGCGGTCTCTGAAACCGTGACCTCGGACGAAGGCTTTGCCTCGGAATTGTGTCCAAACCAGAACAGGCCCAACACCCCACATGCCAGAAGAACGGCGACAAGGGAGGGGAAAAAATTGCGGAAATTCATCGGGTCGCATTCCTTCTAAAAGATCGCGGGTGCAAGCCCGCTGGACGGTTAAAGGATGCCCTGCCATCGCTGACAAGGCATCCCTTTCCCCCCTAAACGCTTTGACTCGTTATTTCAGAGCAAAGATGAAAAGCATGCTGCCGGGGTTGATGTTCTCCAGCCCCTTCGTGCCGTCGATAAACCATTTTGGCCACGCGCCGCCAAGGCCAACGGCCACGGCAACATATTGCGTTCCATCCACCTCGTAGGTAATCGGAGGCGCATTGATGCCGGCGCCGGTTTCAAACCGCCACAGCTCTTTCAACGTCTTGCCGTCGAGGGCCACAAAGGCCCCTTCCGGATAGCCGACAAAGACAACATCGCCTGCCGTCGCCAGCACGCCACCCAGCATCGGGTATTGCGTTTCCTGCTTGGCAACAATTTTGCCGGTCGTCACATCAACAGCCGTCACGCTGCCGGTAATCGGCTGAAACTGCGAAGGCCCGCCGCCGGTGAACCAGTCACGAACCTTGCGGCTGCCAGGTTCAACCGGCTGATTGTCAATCTGGTTGCAGCTTTCAATCACCGGGATATAGACGACCTTGCGATCGGGGTTGTACGCCATCGGCGGCCAGTTTTTGCCGCCCATGTTGCCGGGGCAAGTGCGGCCCGTTTTGTCCTCGCGCGTCGGTGCCGTGCCGGGTTCGTATTTCTGGACGTCAACATCTGGATCGTAGGAATTTGGCCGGCCCGTTTTGGGGTCCAGGCCCTTCGTCCAGGTTATTTTTTTGACAAACGGTGTCGCCCACTGAAACTTTCCGTTGGCACGGTCCAGCGCATAGAGATAGCCGTTGCGGTTGGCATGGACCGCCAGCTTCGATGCACCCTTGGCGTTTTCAAGATCCACCAGCACATGTTCGGAAACCGAGTCATAGTCATAGGGATCGTTTGGCGTGTACTGGAAATGCCATTTGATCTCGCCGGTTGTCACGTCCAGGGCCAGCACGCTTTCCGTATAAAGATTGTCGCCGGGGCGATAAGCGTTGTCCCAATCGGGGCCGGGATTGCCGACGCCCCAATAGATGAGATTCAATGCCGCATCATAGGACCCCGTCACCCAGGTCGGCCCGCCGCCCGTCTTCCAGGCTTCGTGGTCGTCCTTCCAAGTTTCATGGCCCGGTTCGCCAGGCCCAGGAATGGTGTACGTGCGCCAGACTTCCTTGCCGGAATTCAGGTCTGTCGCCGCCAGCCAACCGCGAATGCCATATTCGCCGCCAGCAACCCCGGTAATCGCCAAATTCTTGACGATCAGGGGCGCGGCCGTGATCGTTTCGGAATTGTCGGGGTCGGCAATCGTCCGTTCCCAGATAAGTTCGCCGGTTTCCTTGTCGATCACCAGCAGACGGCCATCGAGAACGTGAGAAACAATCTTGTCCTTCCAGAACGCAACGCCACGGTTGTTCACGCCACAGCAGGTGACATTCCCCGCCCAGTCGCGATCAATTTCCGGGTCGTATTTCCAAACCAGTTTGGGGACGCCTTTGCGAACGTCATATTTGTAGACGGTGCCCCAGCCATCGGGCAGGTACAGGTAGCCATCTTCAACAAGGGGCGTGCCCTCATACCCGGCAAAGGGCCAGATGCCGCCTGCCTCGATCCCCCCAAGGGCGACCGTACCGGTGACCTGCAGCTTGTTGACATTCTTGCGCGTGATTTCGTCAAGGCCGGAAAAACGATGGGCGCTGTAATTGCCATGATGGGTGATCCAGTTTTCCGGCTCTTTATAGGTGTTCATGAGCCGTTCGTTTGTCACCTTCGCGATGGCGCCGTTCTGCTGACCGCTTTCGACGAAGAGCACGAAGGCCAGCAAACCAACCCCTGCAACCGCCATAAGCCAGGGCCAGCTCTTTGCACTTTTCTCAGATTCCATGAATGCTCCCCATCGTTTTCATAATTTTTCCTGCTGACCGTTTTTACCGGCCATTGCCACCGCTTCGGCGAACTGCCCATGATGCCGCCTTCTGAATTGGCTGCCAACCCTATTCTCCAGGTCATAGAATCGTTGAGATTCAGCGGTTTTTCACCCATTCACCAACAGGCCGGTGGCCCATTTTTCGGTTGAAGCGAGGCCGTGTGCTGGCCCACACTCGCCCTGGCCTTCACAGCCACCGTCCGGGCGGCAAGGCAACATCCAAACGAGGAACAAGATGAACCGACAGCAACGCCGCCAGCAGGCCCACAAATCACGCCGCCAGGAAGGCCAACCCCCCGGGGACGCCACGTTGGAGCGGCGCCTGGACGATGCCCTTCGCCTGCACCAGCGCGGCGAATTCGAGCGCGCAGAAGCAATCTATCGAAACGTGCTGCGCCAGCAGCCGAATCATGCGGATGCGCTGCACCTTCTTGGCGTTCTCCGCCACCAATGCGGCGCCAGCGAGGAAGCCCGCGAGCTTCTTGAACGCGCCCTTGAAAACCTCCCGTCCTCGCCAGAGACCCTCTACAACCTTGCCGATATCCTTCTGGCCCAAGGAAAGCCGGCGGAGGCGATCGCACGTTTTCAGAACGCCCTTTCGCAGCGTCCCGACTTTGCCGAAGCACGGATCAGCCTTGGCGTCGCCTATCGTGCCGCCGGCGAAATGGAAAAAGCCATCAGCCAGCTTCGCGAAGCGGTGGCAAAACATCCCGATTATGCGGAAGCCCATTACAACCTTGGTGACACGCTCCGCATTCAAAATGACGTTGCCGGAGCCAAAGCCGCCCTTGAAAAAGCTTTGGAAATCCGCACCGATTTTCCCGAAGCCGCAAACAACCTTGCCACCATCCTGCGGAACGAAGGCGACATCGAAGGCGCCGCCCGGCATATTGAAAAGGCATTGCACGCCAATCCCGACTTTGCCGAAGGCCACAACAACCTTGGCAACATCCGCAAAGCGGAAGGCAGCATCGAAAAAGCGATTCCGCATTTTGAACAGGCCGTCCGGCTGCGCCCCGAATTTACCGAAGCCCATTGCAATTTGGGCAACGCCTATCTGGCAACGGGGCGGACCGAAGCCGCGATAGACGCCTTCAAGAAGGCGCTTTCCCTGAACCCGAACCTTGAAAATGCCCGCGGCGGCCTTTCCGAAGCCCAGCAACGCCAGGTGCCGCGATGGCATTTTGCCATGATGAATGACCGCGCCCGCAACGACGCCTACGATCAGGCAATCCGGGAAAGTGTTTCAAAAGACACAACCGTTCTCGACATCGGTGCCGGGGCGGGTCTGTTGTCGATGATGGCCGCACGCGCCGGGGCAACGCACGTCACGGCCTGCGAAGCCGTCGAACCCATTGCAAAAATGGCCGGGCGCATCGTCAAGGAAAACAACCTTGCCGATCACATAACGATCCTGCCGAAACATTCCTATGGCCTGAAAATCGGAGAAGACCTGCCAGAGCGCGCCGATATGCTGGTAACGGAATTGCTAAACGCCGGCTTTCTTGGCGAAGGAATCCTTCAGGTCATCGCGCATGCGCGCGCGAATCTTCTAAAACCGGATGCGACTGTCCTTCCAAAAGGTGGCACCGTCTATGCGATGTTGGTCGAAAGCGAACGTCTTTTCGAAGAAGACCGCACAAGCGAAGCCTGCGGCTTTGACATGCGGTCTTTCAACGAATTCGCAAGCGCCGAATATCTGACAAAACGCATCAATGCCTATCCGCATAAAATGCTGTCCGATTCGGTTGAGGTCTTTTCCTTTGATTTTCTGGACGCCGACCAACGGCCTGAAGCAAAAGAAATTGCGATCCCCGTTACGGCAGATGGCATTTGCCACGCGGTGCTTCTGTGGTTTCGGCTAGACCTGACAGACACCATCACCCTTGAAACAAAACCGCGCGCAGAAGACACCCACTGGCGTCAGGCAATCTATCTTGAAGCGGCTCCGCGCCGGCTGCAAAGTGGCGAAGCCTGTCAAGTTCTGGCACAGCACGACTGCCGGTATATTTCCCTGAAACTGGCCGACGAGTGACGGGCGCGGCGCGTCAGGAAATGTCGCGCAAAAGTGCCAGGCCTGAATCACAGGTTACATAACGCAGCCGGTAACAAGCGCCGGATTTTGCAATTTTCAAAAGGCGCTGCACCTTTGCTTCGGCGTCAATGCCTTGTGTAAAATTACGGCTCATAAGATCGCGGAGAACTGCGCTTTTGCCTATTTTTTCAAGGGTCGGCGGGCCGCGTTCAATACGGTCAAGCAACAC
>CAYTAE010000054.1:0-9205 GCA_964435655.1 uncultured Rhodospirillaceae bacterium | reverse complement strand
GTTGTTTTGTGGATGGCAAACAGGTACCGGTTGTTGGACGCATCTCGATGGATTTGATCACGATCGACGTTACAGGAATTCCTTCTCAGCAAATTTCACCGGGTGCATTTGTGGAACTCATCGGACCGCATCATTCCATTGACGCTCTTGCAGCCGAAGCTGGCACAATCGGCTATGAACTGCTGACCACCCTTGGGCGCCGCGGACAGCGCACCTATATCGGCGGAGCCTGAACATGGCAGCCCTCAACGCGATGGCCTTGCTTGGGCGGACTTTCCTGACCTTTCTTGAAGCGACAGGCCGCCTCACCTTTTTCATCTGGAACGCCTTCTCACGCGCCTGGCGGCCCCCGTTTTATTTCCGCTCCATCGGGCAACAGATGATTGATATCGGCTATTATTCGCTGCCCATCGTTGGCCTGACCGCCATCTTCGCCGGCATGGTGCTGGCGCTCCAGAGCAACGTCGGGCTTGCCCGTTTCGACGCCGAAAGCCAGATACCAGAGATCGTCGCCTTTTCGATCACCCGGGAATTGGGCCCCGTGCTGGCCGGCCTCATGGTGGCCGGACGGATTGGTGCCTCGATGGCGGCCGAAATTGGCACCATGCGAGTCACAGAACAGATCGACGCCCTGGTTACCCTGGCGACAGACCCCTTCCGCTACCTTGTCTTTCCCCGCCTGCTTGCCGGCATCCTGACGCTTCCCCTGCTCGTCCTCGTCGCCGATGTCATCGGCATCTTCGGGGGCTTCGTGGTCAGCGTTCAGTCCTTCGGCTTCAATCCGGTGAATTTCATCAGCAAGGTCTGGGAATATCTGGTCTGGGATGACGTTTTTGTCGGCATGGTGAAGGCCTCCGTGTTCGGCTTTATCGTCACCTTGATGGGCTGTTACCAGGGCTTCAATTCACGCGGCGGCGCCGAGGGCGTTGGCCGGGCGACAACGAATGCCGTCGTCGCCGCCTCCATTTTAATTCTCGTCTCCGATTACTTCCTCTCCGCATTGATGTTTGGCACAGGATGACCGGCCAGCCGAAAATACGAATTCGCAATCTGCACAAGGCCTTTGGATCAAACAAAGTCCTGAGAGGCCTCAACCTTGACATTGAGGCTGGCGAGTCCGTCGTTGTTATCGGCGGCTCTGGCAGCGGCAAATCCGTCTTGCTGAAATGCATCCTCGGCCTTGTCACGCCGGATCAAGGCAGCATCCAGATTGATGGCGTCGAAGTCGTCAACATCAGCGAGAGCGCACGCGAAGAAATTCTCAAGCAATTCGGCATGCTGTTCCAGGGCGGTGCCCTCTTCGACAGCCTCAGCGTCTGGGAAAACGTCGCCTTTGGCCTTATTCAGGCCCATGGTGTTCCGCGCAAAAAAGCAAAGGCAGTCGCGCTGGAAAAACTTGCTTCCGTCGGACTTGAAGCGCGCGTAGCGGAACTTTCACCGTCCGAGCTTTCCGGCGGCATGCGCAAACGCGTGGGCCTTGCCCGCGCCATTGCCACCACCCCGAAAGTTATCTTTTTCGATGAACCGACGACCGGGCTGGACCCGATCATGGGAAGCGTCATCGACCGGCTGATCGTCCATAGCGTGAAAGAACTTCAGGTGACGGCCCTCTCCATCACCCACGACATGGCCAGTGCCCGGCGCATTGCCGACCGCGTGACCATGCTTTACGAGGGTCAGCTTATCTGGGATGGCGCTGTCACCGAAATCGATAACAGCAACAACCCCTATGTCGACCAGTTCATCCGAGGGAATGCCGAGGGGCCGATCCAGATGCAGGTGCGCAAGCCCTAACCCTCTGCCAATCTCTCCAACCAGGGAACCCTGGAACATTGGCCCGAAAAACGGCGCATTACGTCTGCCAGGCCTGCGGCGCCAGTTGTTCAAAGTGGAACGGGCGCTGCGATTCCTGTGGTGCCTGGAACACCCTCATCGAAGAAGCGACGCGGGAACAAGCCCCGGGCGGCCTTGGAAAAAGCGGTGCCCGGACCGGGCGCGACGCGCGCATTGATTTTGTCGGCCTGAAAGGCAGCGATCGGCCGGTCCCTCGCCTGCAAACAAATCTCGAAGAATTCGACCGTGTCTGCGGCAGCGGCCTGGTGGCCGGGTCCGCTCTTCTCGTCGGTGGCGATCCCGGCATCGGCAAATCGACCCTTCTTCTTCAAGTCGCCGCCGCCGTCGCAGATGAGGCCCGCGTCGCCTATATTTCCGGCGAAGAATCGATTGACCAGCTGCGCCTTCGCGCAGCACGGCTGGGGCTGGTTGGTGCCAAGGTCGGCCTTGCTGCGGCGACCAATCTTCGCGACATCCTGACCAGTCTTGACATCGCGGGCGGTCCAAATTTGGTCATCATCGATTCGATCCAGACCATGTATGTAGATAGCCTCGATTCAGCCCCGGGTACTGTCGCCCAGGTGCGCGCCAGCGCTCAGGAATTGATCCGTCTCGCCAAACGCCGCAAGATCACCATCCTCCTGGTTGGCCATGTCACCAAGGAAGGCATGATCGCCGGCCCCCGCGTGCTTGAACATATGGTCGATACCGTTCTTTATTTCGAGGGCGAACGCGGCCATCAATTCCGCATTCTGCGCGCCGTCAAGAACCGCTTTGGCCCTACGAATGAAATCGGTGTCTTTGAAATGACCGATGGCGGCCTGATGCAGGTGTCGAACCCGTCGGCCCTTTTTCTTTCCGAACGTCCGGGAAATGTCAGCGGCGCCGTCGTGTTTGCCGGCATGGAAGGCACGCGCCCCATGCTGGTCGAAATTCAGGCCCTTGTTGCGCCGTCCTCTTTCGGCACGCCCAGGCGTGCCGTCGTCGGCTGGGATGGCGGTCGGCTGGCCATGATTCTGGCTGTGCTTGAGACACGCTGCGAACTAGCCCTTGGCAGTCACGACGTGTATTTAAACGTCGCTGGCGGCCTACGGATCGCCGAACCCGCCGCCGATTTGGCCGTCGCGAGCGCCTTGGTATCGGCCTTCCGCGACATTCCTTTTCCCCAAGATGCGGTGACCTTTGGCGAGATCGGGCTGTCTGGCGAGGTGCGCGCGGTAAGCCAGCGTGATGCCCGGCTGAAGGAAGCGGCCAAGCTTGGCTTCGCCGAGGCCTTCCTGCCCCAAAGCCGCAAATCAGCAAAAAAAGGCGGCGGCAAAACGCCACTTTCCCTGGAAGAAATTCACCACCTGACTGAGCTTTCGCCATTGCTTCACCGCAAGGCGACGACGACAACCCAGCAGAAAACACAGCCGTCCTAAGCGGAGAAACAATGGACAATTTCCCCCTGAACACAGCCGATCTGCTCATCCTGGGCGTGGTGCTTCTCTCCACCCTTTTTGCCCTAAGCCGCGGCTTTGTGCGCGAACTGCTCTCGCTTGCCGCCTGGGTCGGCGCAACCTTTGTCACAATTTACGGCTTCAGCACGGCACGGCCCTTCGCTTACGACATTCTTTCCGTGCCGATCCTGGCCGATATCGTCCTTGCAGTTGTGCTGTTCATCGCATCCCTGCTTACCTTCTCGCTGATCGGACGCGCCATCGCTGCCCGCGTAAAGGAAAGCAAGCTCAAGCCACTGGATCGTGGCCTTGGTCTTTTCTTCGGCCTGCTGCGGGGCGGGCTTCTCGTCTCACTGTTTTATCTGATGTTTGCCTGGATGATGCCGTCGCGCGACCAACCGGGCTGGGCCCAGGATTCCATGCTCATGCCACTTGTGGCCCTTGGCGCCTCTCTCCTTTCCGAACTGGTTCCCGACGACGAGGAAAAGGAACGCATTGAGGTGTTTCGCGATACAAAGGAGCGGACTCTGGAACTTATTTCCATCGACCGTCTTTTTCAGCGCTTTACGGACCCGAAATCGGCTGCCGCCGGTGAAAAATCCGGCTATAACAAGGAAGAGCGTGGCGCCATGGAACGACTGATCGAACGTCACCAATAGCCTTGGCAAACGGACCGAAAATGCAGAAAACCAACCCTTTCGATGAGGACCGCCTCCACGAAGAATGCGGGGTCTTTGGCATCTATGGCCATATGGACGCCGCCGCGCATACGGCCCTTGGTCTGCACGCGCTGCAGCACCGTGGCCAGGAGGCGGCCGGCATCGTCACCTTTGACGGTCACCACTTCCACAACCATCGCGCCATGGGCCTGGTCAGCGATAATTTTGGAGCCGGAACCGCCGCCATTGAGGGCCTGGCCGGAACCGCCGCCATCGGCCACAACCGCTATTCGACGACCGGGGAAACCGTGTTACGGAACGTGCAGCCGCTGTTTTCCGACTTTGAATCGGGCGGCTTTGCGATCGCCCATAACGGCAATCTGACAAACGCACGCACCCTTCGCCGCCAGTTGGTCCGCCGCGGCTGTCTTTTCCAGTCCACGATGGATACGGAAGTCATCGTCCATCTCATCGCAATCAGCCTCTACTCCACCGTCGTCGACCGGCTGATCGACGCCTTGAAACAGGTCGAAGGCGCCTATTCCATCGTTGCCCTGACGAACGATGCGCTGATCGGCGTGCGCGACGCCTACGGCGTGCGCCCATTGGTCATCGGCAAGTTGGACGGGGCCTATATTTTGGCATCGGAAAGCTGCGCCCTCGACATCATCGGTGCCGAACTTGTCCGAAATGTCGAAGCCGGCGAAATCGTCGTCATCAACGCGGACGGCCTTCACAGCATCAAGCCATTTGCCAAGCAGAACCGTCGCTTCTGCATTTTCGAATTTATCTATTTTGCCAGACCGGACAGCATCGTCGAAGGCACGGATGTCTATGCGACCCGCAAGCGCATCGGCGCCGAACTTGCCCGTGAAAGCCATGTCGATGCGGATCTCATCATTCCGGTCCCTGATTCAGGCGTGCCCGCCGCCATCGGCTACGCGACCGAGGCCGACATTCCATTTGAACTTGGGATTATCCGCAACCATTACGTCGGGCGTACCTTCATCGAGCCCAGGGATCAAATCCGCCACCTTGGTGTGCGCCTGAAGCACAACGCAAACGCCCGCCTGATTAACGGCAAGCGCGTTGTTCTGATTGATGACAGCATCGTCCGCGGCACAACGTCGATGAAGATCGTCGAAATGATGCGTCAGGCAGGTGCCAGCGAAGTCCATATGCGCATTGCAAGCCCGCCGACGATCAATTCCTGCTTTTATGGCGTCGACACACCGGAACGCAAGGAACTCATCGCCGCACAAAACAGCCTGGAAGAAATGGCCAAGCAAATTAAAGTGGACAGCCTTTCGTATCTTTCAATCGACGGACTTTACCGGGCAATGGGCGAACAGGGGCGCGATGCGACCGCGCCGCAATATTGCGACGCCTGTTTCTCAGGCGACTACCCGATTTCGCTGACCGATCAGGATGGCGGGGCCGCTTCCATGCAGCTTTCGCTCCTTGCCGAAATCGGCTAAGCGTCCATGGTTCCGACCCCACCACGTCTTGAAGGCCGCATTGCGCTGATTACTGGCGCTTCGCGTGGCATCGGGGCGGCCATCGCCGTCGCTTTTGCACGCGAAGGCGCCCATGTCATCCTGGTCGCCCGCAACACAGCCGATCTCGAAAAAGTCGACGACACCATTCAGGCAAATGGCGGCACGGCAACCCTGGTCCCCCTTGACCTGACGGAATTTGCCGCAATCGATCAGATGGCCGGGGCGCTGGCCAAACGGTTTGGCCACCTCGACATTTTAATCGGCAACGCCGCCACCCTCGGCGGCCTCTCGCCAATGGCACATATCGACCCAACGGGGTGGGAGGCGGTCTTTGCCCTAAACGTCACCGCCAATTGGCGGCTGATCCGCGCCTTTGATCCGCTGCTTCGGGCCTCGAACGCCGGCCGCGCCATCTTTGTAACCTCTGGCGTCGGCAGCAATGCCACCCCCTATTACGGGGCCTATGGGGCAAGCAAGGCCGCTCTCAACATGATGGTCCAGACTTACGCAACCGAAGTGCACAAAACAAAACTGACGGTTAATCTTGTCGATCCCGGCATTGTCCGCACCGACATGCGCGCCAAGGCCTTTCCCGGCGAAGATCCGGCCACCCTTGCGGCGCCGGATGCGGTTACGGAAATTTTTGTCACCCTGGCGCAACCCTCGTCACGGAACCACGGTGAGACCCTTCACATTTAAGAGTCGTACGGGTTTTTTCCCTTGCGCAGGCGAAAACGCACCGGCGTTCCCCCTAAACCAAAAGTTTCGCGAAGGTCGTTTACAAGATAGCGGATGTAGGACTCCGGTAATTTTTCCGGGCGCGAAACGAACAGCGCAAAGGTCGGCGGTCGCGACTTGATTTGAGTGAGATAACGCAGCCGCAGCGGCCTGCCTCTTACGGCGGGCGGCGAATGGCGTTCAACCACCTGGCTAAGCCACTCGTTCAGCTTTGATGTCGACACCCGCGTGTTCCAAGTTTCATAAGCCTGAAGCACCGCCGGCATCAGCTTGTCCAGGTTTTCCCCGGTCTTCGCGGAAAGCATGACATAGGGAAGGCCCCGAACCTGTGGAAGCGAACGCTCCATCCGCTCCAAAAGCTTGGTCTTTGTGGCCTTTGCATTGCGCACACGATCCCATTTGTTGACGACGATGACCAAGGCGCGGCCCTCCTCAATCACCAAATCTGCAATCGTAAGATCCTGTTTTTCCATCAGATTTTCTGCATCCAGCACAAGCAGGGCGACATGGGCGCGGTAAATCGCCTTTTTTGTCGACCCAACGGAAAGCTGCTCAAGCTTTTCCTCAACCCGCGCCTGGCGGCGAAACCCCGCCGTATCCACAAGAGAGAAAACCCGGCCCCCATGTTCCCAGGTGACCGGGATGGCATCGCGCGTGACGCCCGCTTCGGGCCCGGTCAGCAGACGTTCTTCACCAATCAGGCGATTGGCCAACGTCGATTTGCCGACATTCGGCCGTCCCACGATTGCGATGGAAAGGACGTCTTCCTTTTCCAGATCCTGTTCTGCAACGTCGTCCGCGTCTGGCTCGATAAAAGGAAGAAGTGCCTCGTAAAGGTCCGCCATGCCGCCATTGTGTTCGGCCGAAATTGCGATCGGCTCCCCAAAGCCAAGTTGATAAGACCCGTAATAGCCAAAATCGCCCGTTTTGCCCTCGCATTTGTTCGCAACCAGCAGAACCGGCGTTCTGCGTTTACGAAGCCACTTGGCAAAATGTTCATCAATCGGCGTCAGACCTTCACGCGCATCGATCAAAAAAAGCGCGACATCCACCTGGTCGAGCACACCCTCCGTCTGGGCGCGCATCTTCATTTCCAGTTCTTTTCGGGTTCCCTCATCGAATCCGGCCGTATCAATAACGCGATAGCGTAGATCCCCAAGTTCCGCGCGGCCCTCATGCCAGTCACGCGTGACCCCTGGCGTGTCATGGGTAAGCGCCAGATGCGAACGCACCAACCGGTTGAACAGCGTTGATTTGCCGACATTTGGCCGGCCAACAATGGCGACCGTCTTCACAGGATTTTCCTCATCGGATTTAGCGGAACGCGACGAGATCGGCGTCGTCGGTCAGAAAATAAATTGCACCCTGGGCCACAAGTGGCGCAACCGTCACGCCGTCGTCGAGCGTGATGTTGCCGGTGACCTTTCCCAGATAGGGAGAAACCGTCAACACCGTGCCGTTGGAACCGGCAACAAGAAGGCGGTCCCCGGCCAATAGCGGGCCGCTCCACACGACCGGATCTTCTTTTTCGTCCGGGTCGAGGTAACTTGGAAGCTGAAGAACCCAGACAATATCGCCCTTTTCACGAGAGAGGCAGAGCACCTCATTGTTTGTCGTCAACAAATAGATGTAATCCCCCGCCACCCATGGTGTCTGGATGCCACCGATTTCTTTCTCCCAGATCTTTGCCCCGCTCTTCATGTCCAGCGCCACAATACGGCCGCTATGGCTGACGGCAAAAACCCAGTCACGGTCAATGACCGGATTGCCGCGAATATCGGCAAGCGAAGAAATGGCGTCGCTTCGCCGCGAAGAAGCAAGCGCGTAGGACCACATAATTCGTCCATTGCTGGCCAGAATTCCAAAAATTTCACCGGACGTGTAGGGCACGACAACCATGCTGCCATCTACGGCAGGGCTGGCACCGCCAAGAATACCGGCCGATTCTTCAAACCCTTTATGCTTCCACAAAAGTTCGCCGTTTCGAACGTCGAGAACAAAAAGCTGATTATCAAAGCTTGTGACGAAAAGGCGACCGTCGCTAATGGTCGGCGCCGCACGCATCGGCGTCGGCATCGCGCGCCGCCAGACGACCTCTCCCGTCACCGCATTCAACGCGACGACATCAAGAAAACCCGTGCTAACGAAAAGATGCCCGTACGCATAGGCAATGCCGCCGCTGAAGACAGCATCGTCTTCGTCTTCCGGCGTTAAGTCCACACGCCACACGCGGTCGCCGGTTTCAAGTTCGAATGCGGAAACCCGGCCTTCCACGTCCACGGCATAAATATGCTTGCCGGAAACAACAGGCTGGGAAACCAGTCGGCTTTCTGAATCCGCGCCACTACCAATGCTTGAGGACCAGACTTCTTTCGGCGCAGCGCCAATCACCAGATGGTGCATGGCATGGTTAGGATATCCCCCTGCCTGCGGCCACGCCGCGTTCACCTGCGGGCGCGGCAAGCGAATGGCGACCTCTTCAACATTCGGTTTCAATTTCTGTTCCAGAAGGAGAATAGGGATTCGCTCGCCGGGAATCTTCTGTTTCTCAGGAGCAAAAAAAGACTTTGAGCACCCCGCCAAAGCGGTCGCCCCAAGGAAAAGAAGCGCTAGAGCCGCAACAGACCTCACGACTCTTCCCCAAGCGCCGTCACCATTTCCCCGGCCCGCTGGCGCAGACTTTCTGGCGCCGTACCATCCCCTGCAAGGCTTTCGTAAATCTCACGCGCCTTGGCGCGTTCCCCCGTGCGAATGGCGACAAGCGCTGTAATTTCAAGAGCGGAATGCCGCCAGGGGCTGTCCACTGCGCTTAAGGGTGCAAGCTCGGCGACAAGTTTTTCAGGTTCCTCCCGATCAATTCGGCGCAGCGCACCCAGAACATGGGCCAAGTTGCGGAACGCCATCGGCACATCGGTGTCCTCGGCAATCTCGCGGTAAAGAAGAATGGCACCTTCGGCATCCCTTTTCGCAGAAACAAGCGCCGCCTCATGCAGGCGCGCCAAAATGGCATAGCCATCGTTGTTGTCCTGGCCAAGGG
>CAYTAE010000053.1:0-9214 GCA_964435655.1 uncultured Rhodospirillaceae bacterium | reverse complement strand
GCAGGCCGTTCGTGATCCAGCTTTTTGTGCCATTGACGATGTAGCTATCGCCGTCGCGCGTCGCCGTCGTGCGGATGGCCTGCAGGTCGGTTCCGCCATCGGGTTCGGTCAAAGCGAGACCGCCGCGAAGTTCCCCGGTGGCAAAACGTGGCAGGAAGGTTTTTTTCTGTGCGTCGGTGCCATAGCGCAACACGGCCATTGCCATGATCAGATGCGAGTTGAAGACACCGGCAAGGCTCATCCAGACGCTGGCGATGCGTTCGACAATTTCGGCATAGAGCGTCGCCTTCAGACCAAGGCCGCCATAGGCCTCTGGAATCATTGCGCCGAACAGGCCCAGCGCCTTCATCTTCTCCACGATGTCTTCCGGATAGATGTCGTCCTGCTCAAGGGTCAGGACATGAGGGCGCACATCCCGCTCAAGGAATTTGTCGATGGCGTCCAGGATCAGGGTGTCGTTCTCATGCATCGCCATCTCCTTCATAGGTTCTTTTCTGCTTAGTAATTGGCGTCGTCCTCGATGCCATGGCCGCGCTTTGGGACAAGGGCGCTTCGTTCAAAGACCATGAAAACGGTGCCATCGGCCTTTTTGCCGGTTGTCCGGACGGTCACGACGCCGGCCGTGGGACGCGTTTTGCTTTCGCGTGCTTCCAAAACTTCGGATTCTGCATAGATCGTGTCGCCGATGAAGACGGGCGCAACCAGGCGGATGTCTTTCCAGCCAAGATTTGCAATCGCCTTCTGGCTGATATCGCTCACGCTCATGCCAAGGACCATGGCAAGGGTCAGCGCGCTGTTGACGAGGGGCTTTCCAAATTCGCTCTTTGCCGCATAGGCCGCGTCAAAATGCAGGGGATGGGTGTTCATGGTCAGCAGCGTAAAGGCGGTGTTGTCATATTCGGTGATCGTCCGTCCCGGCCGATGCTCGTAAATGTCGCCGACATGGAAGGCCTCGAAAGAACGGCCATGGGATTCACGGGTGCGATTTGGTCCGACGCGTTTTGCCTCAGCGACCATAATATTCTCCAAAAATGGCTGTTTTCCGCAATAAAATTTGTCCGGACAAATTTTATCCGACAGGCCCCCGTCACGCAAGGCATGACCCACGCAAGGCACGATCCGTGCGCGGCACGACCCGCGTGAATCACGTCCAGGTGGTTTTGGTAGGCGGAAAATCAGACGGTGGCGGCGCGCCGTGTGCCGCCGGCGATGGCGTTGGCGGCATCAAGTTCCATCGCCTTTTCGGCACCGCCAAGCAGGGTGGCCGAAAGACCGGCCTGTTTCAGTGCGTCGTAAAGATCGCGGTTCGGCTCTTGACCGGCGCAGAGGACAACATTGTCCACTTCCAACAGCCGGTCCTCGCCGTCGACGGTAATGTGCAGGCCCTTGGCGTCGATTTTGCGATAGGTGACGCCGCCGATTTCGTAAATGCCGCGTTTTTTAAGGGTCGTGCGATGGATCCAGCCGGTCGAACGGCCCAGTCCCCTGCCATGGGGGGTCGTCTTACGTTGCAGCAGATAGATTTCGCGGGCAGCTTTCTTGGATGCGGGTTCGGCAAGGCCACCCCCATGGGCAACGGCTTTGTCGATACCCCAGTTGCCGAAGAAGGCATCAATGTCCTGGCTTTCCGGTGGCCCTTCCGGGGTGGTCAGATATTCGGCGACGTCAAAGCCAATGCCGCCGGCGCCGAGGATGGCGACTCGTGAACCGGCTTCTTTCTTGCCCTCGATCACGTCCGTGTAAGACAGAACGATGGGGTGGTCGATGCCTTCGATGTCCGGCACGCGCGGTTTGATGCCGGTGGAAAGAACGACTTCGATGTAATTTCCAGACAGCAGCTCTTCGGCCTCGACGCGGCGGTTCAGACGGACATCGACGCCGTGTTTTTCAAGCATGTTGTGGTAATAGCGAAGCGTTTCAGAAAATTCTTCTTTGCCGGGGATTTTCACGGCCAGATTTAACTGACCGCCGATTTCCGGGCCGGCTTCGAAAAGCGTTACCTTGTGTCCCCGTTCGGCAGCCGTGATGGCATAGGACAGCCCTGCGGGCCCGGCGCCGACAACGGCAATTTTCTTGATCTCTTGGGCCGGCGTGATCGAAATTTCCGTCTCGTGGCAGGCTCGTGGGTTGACCATGCAGGACGCCACACGCTCCGTAAAAATATAATCGAGGCAGGCCTCGTTGCAGGCGACGCAGGTGTTGATTTCTTCCGGCTTGCCGGTCGCCGCCTTGTGTACGAAATTCGCGTCCGCCAGAAACGGTCTTGCCATCGACACGCAATCCGCAAGGCCCTTTGCCAGGATATTTTCCGCCACCTCCGGCGTGTTGATCCGGTTCGTCGCCACGACGGGAATGGACAGATGTTGTTTTACGGCAGCGACGACATCGACGAAGGCGGCGCGTGGCACCATTTGCGCGATCGTCGGGACTCGCGCCTCGTGCCAGCCAATGCCGGACGTAATCAGGGTCGCGCCGGCCTTTTCGACTTCTTTGCCCTGGAAAATAACTTCTTCCCGGGTGTTGCCGTCCTCGATCAGGTCGATCATTGAAAGCCGGTAGATAAGGATGAAGGCTTCGCCGACGGCCTCGCGTGTGCGGCGCGTGATCTCAAGGGGAAAGCGAATGCGATTTTCGATGGCCCCGCCCCAGCGATCCGTTCGCTGATTGACGTGTCGGGTGGTGAACTGGTTCAGGAGGTACCCTTCCGAGGCCATGATTTCAACGCCGTCATAGCCGGCCTGTTTTGCAAGCATGGCGCAATCGACGAAGTCCGAAATGGTTTTTTCGATTTCCTCTTCCGTCATTGCTTTTGGAGTCACCTTGCTGATCGGCGAGCGGATGGCCGATGGTGCGAAGGCGTAATCAAGGCGGGAATAACGGCCCGGGTGAAGAATTTGCAGACAAATGACGCCGCCTTCTTCATGGACGGCCGTCGTCATCTTGGCGTGTTCGGCCACTTCTTCTTGGGTTGTCAGCTTGCCGCAGCCGGGGCCAAGGACGCCTTCGGGGTTGGGAGAAACGCCGCCGGTGATGATAAGCCCAACCTGGCCCCGGGCGCGTTCGCGGTAAAAGGCCGCCAGTTTTTCAAAGCCCTGCGCTTCGGATTCAAGGCGCGTGTGCATGGAGCCCATAAGGACCCGGTTTTTCAGCGTGCAAAAGCCAAGGTCCAGGGGTGTCAAAAGATGCGGATAGGGATTTGTCTGCGGCATGAAATATCGATCCTTAAAAAGGCAGCGTCGGTTTTAGTGCCAGAAATATTTTGAAGCGTTTAGGTTCGAATTTTCCGGGAAGGGCAAATAGCCTGTGCCAGAAAAGATTTTTTGTGGCACGACGGTCTGGGCAAAATTCCGCTTGGGGATTTCGTAATAATAGTTTGCGATACGCTGGTCGATTTCCCAGATTTTAAGGTCCTTGCAGGCGTAATCGTAAAGGCCGCTTTTCCGTAGATGCGGCAGCAGAAAGCCGATGAAATAGGTGTAAATGCCGTTTAAAATCAGTTCGTTTCGCGACATGCGCGCCGTTTTCAGGTACAGCTTGAACGTCGCCTTGCGTATTTTTTCGACATGGGCTTCAAGGTCTTTGATCGCCAGAGGGTACAGATCGCCCATCGGTGTATCCCATTTTTCCCGGACAAAAATGGCGCCGCCCTCAAGGGCTTCCAGATAATTTTTCGGAATGGTGAAGGTTGTCCCGATGTCGTTGAGGCGAATTTCCTTCAACCCGATGGCATCCAGGTTGAGAACGATTGCCAGGGTGTAGCAATAGGGCAGTTCTTCGCAGGCGTCGCTCCAGTGATAGATGTCTTCGTTCACAAAAATATCGCGAATCAAAAGAACCCGGCCGTCCGGTAGTTCGTAAGGTCCCGTATCGCCGACGCCAAGCCGGCAGTCGTAATGATCGAAGAACGCCAGCAATTCTGCGGTGGCGTTGAAGGTGAGAAAGGTGTCGTGTTTTTCTTTTTCGCCACGGAAGTCGATGCATTCGCCCAGCAGCTTGTCGATAATATCTTGGTCGTGGATGGCGCAGCGATAGCGGTCCTGCGAATTGTAAATATAACCATCCTGCCGTTTGCCCCATAACACGCGCTGGGTGAATTTTAGCAGCGTGTTGCTTTCTTCGACATAGTCGTTCGGCTCAATTGCTTCCAGTGCCAGCAAGGCGCAGCGCCCCATGCCAAAAGATACGCTGCCGGCGCAGAAGTCATGGACGCAGTTGATTTTCGTGCCGATTTCTTTGCGTGCGCTGGCGCCAATCTCGATCACGCCTTTGGCCCCGACTTCTCGGGTGATGGCGTCCATAATTTCCGGGTAGCGGTAAAAGCATTGTGCGAAGGCAAGAATTTCGTATTCCTGCCGGGGGATCATGCCGGACGTGCCTTCCGTTGCCCGCAAGACGACCATGTCCCACAGGCACCAGGCGATGTAATTGTTCAAGTCGTTGAGCTCACCCAGGGTGAGGGAATCGCGCAGGACGTCTGCCTCGCTCAAAGGTTCCATGATTTTTGTTGTCATGCGTTGGCGTATGACGCGGTCGCCTAGAATGCCGTCTGGAATTGGCGGCAAATCCGTAAAATTGCCGGTGTAGGTCAGCTTCATGAAGCGCAAGCCATCATCGGCCGGTTCATAACGCTTGCGCCATTCGGATGGTGGATGGGCAGCCATGCAATTTTCTCCCCTGTGTTCGCCGAATGTTCGCTGAATGTCGGTGGTTTTCGCTATCGGATGTTTGCAAATTGGGGGGGGTGTCTGGACCTTCTCGTCATGTTCAAAGGGCCGCTGCGGGTGCAGGCGGGGCGTCCGGGCAACTTTAAAATCTAACTAACGTAAGATTGAAATTGATAGCCTGTCAATCTATCATACCCTCGTCGCTGGCTATCTGGAAAGAGTCCCGTAGCGAGGGACTTTGCAAAACTGGAATGGACCGTGCCATGGCTCTTGATTCCGAAACCTTCGAACAACTGCTCGACACCATCCGCCGTTTCGTGCGCGAAAAACTAATCCCGAACGAAGTGCGGCTTTCCACAGAGGATGCCGTGCCGCCGGAAATCGTCGAAGAAATGCGCGCCCTGGGTCTTTTCGGCCTAACGGTGCCAGAAGCCTATGGCGGCATTGGTTTGACGAACGCGGAAGAAGTGCAGGTGCTGTTCGAACTTTGCCGCACCTCACCGGCATTTCGTTCGGTCATTGGCACAAATATCGGCATCGGTTCGCAAGGCATCGTGCTGGACGGAACGGACGCGCAGAAACAGGCCTATCTGCCAAAGATTGCTTCCGGTGAGATGGTTATTTCCTTTGCTCTGACGGAACCGGATTCGGGTTCCGACGCGGCCTCGTTGCGCACGACGGCCATTCGCGATGGGGATGTTTACGTCGTCAACGGCACCAAGCGCTTTATCACAAATGCGCCCCATGCCCAGGCCTTTACCCTGATGGCCCGGACGGACCCGTCAAAAAAAGGGGCTTCTGGCGTTTCCGCCTTTATCGTCGATCGGGACCTTCCGGGAATTTCTCTTGGCAAGTTGAACAAGAAGATGGGCCAGCAGGGCGCCCATGTCTGTGACGTGATTTTTGAAAATTGCCGCGTGCCGGCGGACGCGATTATCGGCGGCAAAGAAAATGTCGGTTTCAAGACGGCGATGAAAGTTCTCGACCGCGGGCGCATTCACATCGCCGCCGTCTGTGTCGGCGTTGCTGAGCGCCTGATCGAAGAATCGCTGTCCTACGCCCTTGAACGCAAACAATTTGGTGAGCGCATCGCGGATTTTCAGCTTGTCCAGGCGATGCTCGCCGACAGCCGTGCCGAAGCTTACGCTGCCCGGGCCATGGTCATGGATGCGGCGTGCCGCCGCGACGCTGGCGAAAAGATCGGCACGGAAGCGTCGTGCTGCAAATATTTTGCCAGCGAAATGGTTGGGCGCGTGGCGGATCGCGCGGTACAGATTCATGGGGGGGCCGGCTATATGGCCGACTATCCTGTCGAGCGTTTCTACCGCGACGTGCGTCTGTTCCGTATTTACGAAGGCACCTCGCAAATCCAGCAGCTTGTCATCGCACGCAACATGATTCGTGATGCGGAAGGCTAGGGCGGCTTCGCGCAAGTCACGCCACAGGAGACGTTAATGGATTTTCAGTTTACCGAGGAACAGGAAGCGCTTCGCGAAGCGATGATGCGTTTTTCGCGTGAGCGGCTATTGCCGGATTATATGACGCGCGAAAAAGAAGGCGTGATCGACCGCGCCCTGCTTCGCGAGATGGGCGCGCTTGGCGTGTTGGGGGTCAGCCTGCCCGAATCCCTCGGCGGCATGGAGGCCTGTTCGATCACCGCCGGCCTGGTTATCGAAGCGGTGGCCTATGGTGACTTCAACCTCTCCTATCTGCCGCTTCTAAGTTCGTTGCTGGGGGGGCTTCTGGCCAAGCATGGCAAGCCGGAAATCGCTGAAAAATGGGTGCCGAAAATTGCTGCGGGCGAGGCCATTCTTGCCCTTGGGCTGACCGAGCCGGGTGTCGGCTCTGATGCTGCAAGGCTGACGCTGCGTGCGCGTCGCGACGGGGACGGGTATGTGCTGAACGGCGAGAAGACGTCCATTTCGGCAGCGGATCAGGCTGAAATTGCGATCGTGTTTGCGCGCACCGGCAGCGAAGAAGCACGCGCAAAAGGCGTCAGTGCCTTTCTGGTTGAACTCGATGCCCCTGGCATTACGCGAACACGCTTTGACGATGTCGGCACGACCATCATCGGGCGTGGTTCGCTGTTCTTCGACGACGTAAAAATCGGCAACGACGCCCTGCTTGGCGAGGAAGGTGCCGGCTTCACACAAATCATGAAGGGGTTCGATTTCAGCCGCGCGCTGATCGGTCTGGAATGTCTGGGTGCCGCACGGGCCTCTCTGGATGAAACCTGGGACTATGTTCAGGAACGTCAGGCCTTTGGTTCGCCATTGGTTAAATATGAAGGCGTCACCTTTCCCCTTGCCGAATCGGAGGCGATGTATGAAGCGGCGCGTCTGCTTTGTTACAAGACGCTTTGGCTTCGCGATCAGGGCCGGCCCCATACGGCCGAGGCCGCCATGTGCAAATGGTGGGCACCGAAACTCAGCTTCGACATTATTCATCAATGCCTGCTGCTTCATGGGCACACCGGCTATTCGAAAGAGACGCCGCATCAACAACGCATGCGCGATGTAATGGGGCTTGAGATCGGCGATGGCACGGCACAGATTCAGAAGATCATCATTGCCCGCGAGAAGGTCGGACGGATCGCCGTTCCCTATTGAAGCTTTGCTGAAGACAGCAGGGCTTAAGGCAGCAATTTTCCGCTGACGATGGCCAGTGCCAGGATGGCCCCAGCCCATTGGTTCGACCGGAATTTTACCAGACAATCCCCCGGCTGATTGATCTTCAGGGTTGCAACCTGCCATAGAAAATGTGCGCCAAGCAGCGCGAGGCCGACATGGAAGGGCCAGGCAAGGCCGACGGCGTTGCCTGCCGCCGCAAAGAAAAGAAGGGCCGTTCCATAGAACAGAAAAAGAAAAAACTTTGTCCGTTCGCCAAGACGGATCGCCGTTGATTTTATTCCGACCCGCAAATCGTCTTCCTTGTCCTGATGGGCATAGATCGTGTCATAGCCAAGGGTCCACATGAAGGCGCCCGCGTACAGCAGAAGCGGCGGAATTTCCAAACGGCCCGTTACCGCCGTCCAGCCAAGCAAAGCCCCCCAGGTGAAGGTCAGCCCAAGCACCGCCTGGGGCCAATAGGTCACGCGCTTGGCAAAGGGGTAAATGGCGACCAGCCCCAGGGAAGCGATGCCGAGAAAAATTGTAAATGGATTGAAGAAAAGCAGGACCCCAAGCCCCAGCAACAACAGCACGCAGAGAAACCCATAGGCCTGACGAAGGGTGAGGACGCCCGTTGCCAGCGGCCGGGTTTGGGTGCGTTCGACCCGGGCGTCGAAATCGCGGTCGACGATGTCGTTCAGGGTGCAGCCGGCGCTGCGCATGAGGACGGCGCCAATGGTAAAAAGCAGCAACAGAGAAAGATCCGGCGCTCCGTCCGATGCCAGGGCCACGCCCCAGATGCAGGGAAACAGCAGCAGCCAAATGCCGATGGGCCGGTCCAGACGCGCAAGCTTCAGATAGGGGCGCATGGGACGAGGTGCGAAGCGGTCCATCCAATTGGTGGCCGATGGTTCCGTTACGGTGGTTTTCGTAAGCCTTGTCATCGGCTAAGGTCTAGTCGCTCCGGCGGGTTTCCTCAAGGGTGAGGACGTCAGGGCTGCGTGGGTCGTGGGTTTTGCGTGTTGCCTTGACGTGTTGTGCAGACGTCGATCTGTTGCCCCGGAAGACCACCGGAATGACCGGAAAGGAAGATGCGCCAATTATGACGGCACCTTTGGCGGCGACCGCCCCTCCCATCGACGACATTGCTCAGCTTGTTGATTTTCTGGCGTCCGGGTGCAAGAAGCCGGCCGCCTGGCGGATTGGCACCGAGCATGAAAAATTCATGTTCCGCAAATCGGATTTGGCACCGGTCCCTTACGAAGGGCCAGGCGGCATTCGCGACGTTCTTGAGGGCATGGAGCGTTTTGGCTGGAAACCGGTTGAGGAAGACGGCCACCCGATTGCGCTGACGCGGCCGGGTTCGGGTTCGATCACCCTGGAGCCGGGCGGCCAGATCGAACTTTCCGGCGATCCGCTGGAAACCCTGCATGAAACCTGCGTCGAAGTTGCCGAACATCGCACCCAGCTTCATGTCGTCACCAAGGCCCTTGATCTGGGCCTTCTTAATTTGGGGTTTCTCCCAAAATGGCCTCGGGATGCGGTGCCGTGGATGCCGAAAGCGCGCTACGGCATCATGGGGGATTACATGCCGACGAAAGGGGGGCTTGGCCTCGACATGATGCTGCGCACCTGCACGGTGCAGGTGAATCTGGATTTTGCTTCGGAAGCGGACATGGTGGAAAAATTTCGCATCGCCATGGCGCTGCAGCCGATTGTAACGGCGATGTATGCAAACTCGCCCTTCGTTGAAGGAAAACCAAGCGGCTATTTAAGCTACCGTTCCCATGTGTGGACGGATACGGACCCCGACCGTTGTGGCTTTCTACCTTTCGTCTTCGATGAGGACATGGGCTTTGCGCGCTACGTCGATTACATGCTCGACGTGCCGATGTATTTCGTTCGCCGCCAGGGCAAATACATCAACGCCGCTGGGCAAAG
>CAYTAE010000052.1:0-9343 GCA_964435655.1 uncultured Rhodospirillaceae bacterium | reverse complement strand
CGGCCCGTGATAGGTGTATTTGCCGCCACGACCCGTCTGGTGGACCGGAAAGCGACCCGGATCGAGCAATTCTTCCTGCTTGGCGCTGGTACCGGCCGTATAAATCGGCGGGTGTTCCAAAAGCCACACCATTTCCGGCGCATTTTGCTCACGGATGGCGGCAACGCGTGCTTCCATGACCGCTACAGCCTCGGAATAGGGGACAGGCGTATCGCCAAACCGCCATTCGATTTCTGTTTTTTGCAAAAACCAGTACCCCTCAGGTTAGAGCATCCTTGCGAAGAATTTTTTGATTTGGTATTCCCCCTGTGGGCGGATGGCAAGTGCCATGCGCAAATGGGCGGTCGTGGCGGAATGGTAGACGCGCAGCGTTGAGGTCGCTGTGGGGGAGACCCCGTGGAAGTTCGAGTCTTCTCGACCGCACCATTATCCATCTGAAACACGTGCTCCCATTCACTGCGAAAATCCGGATTGCAAGGGGTGGCCATGGCCTCGGAAGACCTGGAGAGAGAGGGGCGGGAAGGCCGCCCCGAGGAAGGCTACAGGCTGGCGCCTGATCTTGAGCGCGCCGTCGCCGCTGCCCTGGAGGCAGAGGATGTGTCTGGTGCTCATGCGCTGGTTGCCCCGCTGCATGTGGCCGATGTTGCCGATCTGCTCGAACACCTGACCGGGGATCACCGGAAATATCTTTTTGAAATTTTGCGCCCGACCCTGGATGCCGAGCTGCTGGCGCAGCTTGACGAGACGGTTCGAGAAGAAATTATTGAATATCTCGACCCCGAAGAGGTCGCCGCTGCCGTCGCCGAACTGGAAAGCGATGATGCGGTAGAGGTCATTCAAGAGCTTGACCGTGAGGAACAGCAGGAAGTTCTTCAGGCCGTTCCGCCACAAGAGCGCGCCATTCTCGAAGAGGGGCTTACCTATCCAGAGGAAAGCGCCGGTCGCCTCATGCAACGCGAGATGGTCGTCGTGCCTTCCTATTGGACGGTTGGCGAGACGATCGATTTCATGCGCGAAACGGAATCTATGCCAAAGGATTTTTACGACATTTTCGTCGTCGATCCTTCCCATAAGCCGATCGGAAAAATTTCTTTAAGCCGTCTCTTGCGGACGCGGCGTCCGGTATCAGTTACGAAAATCATGTTTCAGGCGCCACGCGCCGTTCTGGCAACAACGGATCAGGAAGAGGTGGCGTATCTGTTTCGGCAATATGGCCTGGTCTCGGTGCCGGTCATTGATGAAGTGGGCAGGATCGTTGGTGTGATCACCGTGGACGATGTTGTCGATGTTATCGATGAAGAGGCAGAAGAAGATATCATGAAACTGGGCGGCGTTCAGGAAACGGATATTTACAGTGCCGTTCTCGACACGACGCGGTCGCGTTTTTCCTGGCTGTTCGTAAATTTATTTACCGCCATTCTCGCATCCACCGTCATCGCATTTTTTGATGCAGAAATTGACAAACTTGTGGCGCTTGCGATCCTAATGCCGATTGTTGCTTCGATGGGCGGCAATGCCGGGACCCAGACGCTGACTGTGGCCGTTCGAGCGCTGGCCATGCGCGAGCTTACCATGGCGAATGCGTGGCGAATTATTGGTAAGGAAACACTGGTTGGCGGTTTTAACGGCGTCCTTTTTGCCGCGCTTGCTGGAAGCGTCGCCTGGCTTTGGTTTGATGACCCGCTTCTCGGTGCCGTGTTGGGGCTGGCGATGATTGTGAATCTCATCATCGCGGGAATTGCCGGTGCGATGATCCCCATCGGCCTGGCGCGGTCCGGGGTGGATCCGGCGGTTGCGTCAGGTGTTTTTCTGACCACCGTGACAGATGTCGTCGGCTTCTTTTCCTTTCTTGGCCTGGCAGCCCTTCTGCTTCTCTAACAGGGCTTTATCGCTAGCCATTGAAAAACAAAGAGAATATCTTATGGCGGAATCTTGTTGCAGAAATTGTGACGGGAAAGGCATATCTATTCGGATAGAACACTCGGTGTTTGGGAAATGAAGGGAGATAAAGCGAACATGTCTGGCGATCCAATCGTTATCGTAGGTGGGGCACGGACCCCGATGGGCGGCTTTCAAGGCGAGTTGGAGAAGGTAACCTCTCCGGAACTCGGCGCCATTGCCATCAAGGGCGCCCTTGAACGTGCAGGGCTCTCGCCAGATAGCGTCGAGGAAGTCATCATGGGCTGTGTGTTGCCTGCTGGGTGCAAGCAAGTGCCGGCCAGGCAGGCTTCCCTGGGTGCGGGCATTCCCGAAGCAGCTGGCAGCACGACCGTTAACAAGGCCTGTGGTTCTGGCATGAAGGCGGTCATGTTTGCGAACGACCTGATTCGTGCAGAAACAAATGACGTGATGGTTGCCGGCGGCATGGAAAGCATGACGAATGCGCCCTACCTTCTCATGAAGGGGCGCGGTGGTTATCGCATGGGCCATGGCGAAATTTATGACCACATGTTCTTTGACGGTCTTCAGGACCCCTTCAAAGGCGGGGACAATTTGATGGGCGTTTTTGCCGAGAACACGGCAGAAAAATATCAGTTTACCCGTGAGGCTCAGGATGCGTTTGCGATTGAATCGCTGAAACGCGCGAAGCTTGCCGCCGATGACGGAAGCTTTGATGGTGAGGTCGTCCCGGTAACGATTAAATCCCGCAAGGGCGAGACGGTCATCACGCGCGATGAGCAGCCACAGACGGCAAATCTGGATAAAATTCCAACCCTGAAGCCGGCTTTTCGCAAGGACGGGACGGTTACGCCTGCAAATTCAAGTTCGATTTCGGATGGGGCCGCCGCCGTTGTCATGATGCGGCTTTCCGAAGCTGAGAAGCGGGGGCTGAAGCCCGTGGCAAAGATTCTTTCCCATGTGACCCATTCCCAGGACCCGGCGTGGTTTACGACGGCGCCTGTCTTTGCCATCCAGAAACTTCTGGACAAGGTAAAGTGGAGTGCAAAGGACGTTGACCTTTATGAGATCAATGAGGCGTTTGCTGTTGTGACGATGGCAGCGATGCGTGATCTTGACCTGCCGCAAGACAAGGTCAACGTGCATGGCGGGGCCTGTGCCATGGGGCATCCCATTGGCGCGTCGGGTTGCCGTATTCTCGTTACCTTGCTGAACGCTCTTGAAAAATACGATCTCAATCGTGGTGTGGCGTCGCTTTGCATCGGCGGTGGTGAGGCGACAGCGGTGGCAGTCGAACGGATGCAGTAATGGAAGCCGGTTCGATGGAACCGGTCTGGTTCTACTTCGATTTTGCTTCTCCTTACGGATATCTGGCCGCCAGGCGCGTCGATGCGATCGCGGCCCGTCATGGGCGTGTTGTTGCGTGGCGGGCCTTTCTGGTTGGTGCGGCCGTCAAGGTCACCGGCTCGGCCTCGCTTTTTGAACAGCCGCTGCGTGGCGATTATACAATCTCTGACATGCAGCGTTTTGCAAGGCTGTTGGAGGTGCCGCTGCGGGTGCCGCCAAAATTGCCGGTCCATTCCCTGGCAGCAAGTCGGGCGTATTATTGGGTGTTTGATCAGGACCCGGCCCTTGCGAAGGCTTTCGCCAATGCCGTTTTTGATGCGATATGGGGCGAGGGGCGGGACCTTTCTTCGGCAGACGCGGTGGCAGAGGTGGCAGTGTCTCAGGGCATAGATGGCCCGGCGCTGCTGGCAGCGATTGCAACGGCACCCGTTAAGGATCGGCTCCGCGAGGAGGTGACGGCCGCTATCGCCAGAGGTGTCTTTGGTTCGCCCTTTTTTCTTGTCGATGGCGAGGGTTTTTGGGGCATGGATCGGTTGGATCAGGTTGATTGCTGGCTGGAGACGGGTGGTTGGTGATACCGCGTTTGGACATTTTCGGATAAACTTTCCAAGGGTTATGGCGTAAGGGGTAAGAAGCGTGGCATTTCCAACATCGGTTGAAATCCTGGAAGTCGGCGCGCGTGACGGACTTCAGAACGAACCCGGGACGATTGCCACCGCTGTGAAGGTCGATTTCATCGACCGTCTTTCAAAAACCGGTCTGAAGCGAATCGAATTTGGTGCCTTCGTCGCTCCAAAAGTCATTCCCCAGATGGCCGACAGTGCCGAGGTTCTTGCGGGCCTGACACAGGCACCGGGCGTACAATATGAAGCTCTGGTGCCAAATTTGCGGGGGTTTGAACGCGCCCTTGCCGCCGGTGTAAAAAACATCCTTATTTTCGGGGCGGCGTCCGAGAGTTTCTCGCAAAAAAATATCAACTGTTCGATCTCAGAAAGCTTTGATCGTTTCGCGCCGGTTTGTGAGGCTGCGAAAGCCAATGGCATTCGTGTGCGGGGTGCTGTTTCCTGTGTTCTTGGCTGCCCTTATGAAGGCGAAATCGCCGTTGATGTCATCGCCGACGTTGCGGCAAAGCTCTATCAGATGGGCTGCTATGAAATTGCCCTTGGCGATACAATCGGTACCGGTACGCCGTTAAAGGCAAAAAAAATGGTTGAGGCGGTCGCCAAATATGTGCCGGTTGCAAATCTGGCGGCGCATTTTCACGACACCTACGGCCAGGCTTTGGCAAATCTTTGCGCAGTCCTTGAAGAGGGGGTTGCAGTTGTTGACAGTTCCGTCTCAGGTCTGGGTGGGTGTCCTTATGCAAAAGGGGCCACCGGCAACGTTGCTACCGAGGATGTCCTCTATATGTTGAATGGCCTTGGCATCGAAACCGGGGTCGATCTGGATGGTCTTGTCGATGTCAGCAAGTTTATTTCCGATGCGCTTGGTCGTGAGATCGGCTCCCGGGCGGGGCTTGCCATTCTGCGGAAGCGGAGCTGATTTTTTGCATTAAACACGCTATAGTTGATTGAGAAATTAATTTACTAAATATAAACGTGTGTTTTTTACCCTGCCTGTCGAGAGCGTAAAGCTGGCCGAAGGTCACTGGCAATGCGTGGACAGGGTGGAAAAGGATGAACGTCGATCTCGAGCGGCTCAATGTGCTGATTGTCGATGACAACAAGCACATGGTTAACCTGATCAAGACGATCCTGCATTCGCTTGGTGTGCGAAACACGCGCGAGGCTATGGACGGCGCGGATGCTTTTACGGAGCTTCGCAATTTCCCGGCTGATATCGTTTTTACAGACCTTTCCATGTCGCCGCTTGATGGGTTGGAATTTACGCTCCTCGTCCGTAATGCCAAGGACAGTCCAAACCCTTACGTCCATATCATCATGTTGACCGGGCACACGGAATTTGGACGTTTGCGTGCGGCGGTCAATGCCGGGGTCACGGACTTTCTGGCAAAACCAGTTTCGGCAAAAGCAATTTACCAACGCATTATGGGTGTTATTCACAATCCGCCAGCTTTTGTGCGCGAGAAAAGCTATTTCGGACCAGATCGCAAGCGATTTCAAATAGACCGCCTGAAAGGAAGTCTCCAAAGGGCACACGTTGTCCTAGAGGCCCCAGAAGAAAATTTGTCTGAAGATGAGATCGATAAACTTCTAGCGGGATAAGAGAAGAGGAAGCTCAGCATGGGAAGCAAATCTGAAAAGGTTGAGACCATTCCACCATCAAACCATCTGCGCGCAAAACTTGGTTTGATTGGTGACATGCCTGTCGAAATGGATATGGAGGCGCTCCGCCGCGCGGAAGAGGCGGTCGCGCAACTTCAGGAATCCTATCCGGAATGGGTTGGCCCGGATGTGGATCGAATGGAAATACTCTTGAACGATGCCAAGGGCCTCTCTGGCGAGGCCAGGACCGCTTCCTTGCGGGAACTTTTTGATATTGCGCACAACATTAAAGGCCAGGGCGTTAGTTTCAGCTATCCGCTAATGACTGACATTGGCCAGTCGCTTTGTGCTTTTCTGCATGGGATGAAAAAAATGGATGATGGGGCTTTTTCTCTGATCAAAGCTCATATTCAGGCCATGCAGGTCGTGATGCGGGATCGTCTTCAGGACGCAGAGGACCCGCTTGCCAAAAAGGTCATATCGGAACTTTGCGCCATCGGCGCACGCATCGGCTGATTTTTTAGGTCATTTTTCGGCCGGCTTCTGTGGCGGTTCTCCATGAGAACCCCGGCGCTGGCCTTCTCTGTGGGGTTTCCTCTAAAATACGGCCATGTCCCTTCATCTTGTGAAGATGGCGGTCGGTGTGAAGAGCATCGACCACCTCGCCGCCGTTCAAAAAAAGCGCACGCCTGTAGGCGGAAAGCCGTTTCATGTGCGTACGCGCAATACGCCACGGCGTAGCGATGCGCTTCTTGATGGCGGGTCCATCTATTGGGTTATCAAAGGCTATATCCGCGCCCGCCAGCGTATTCTTGGTCTCGACCGGAAAACGGATGCCGAAGGGCGCAGCTATTGCGAAATTCGCCTTGACCGGGAACTGGTGAAGACCCAGCTTGTTTCCAGAAAGCCGCAACAGGGATGGCGTTATCTTGAGGCGGCTGCGGCGCCTGGCGACTTAAGCGCAGGTGACATGGATGCGAGCTTGCCGCCGGAGATGGCGGCGGAGCTTCGCGAGCTTGGACTGCTTTGAACCGAGTTTTGTCAAAAAATAGGAAAGGAGCTCACTGGCTGTGCGCGTGATTTCAATTTTTGCCACGTTGTTTTTCCTTCTTGGTGCCTGCGCGCCGACGACACAACGCGTCACGATCGATCCAGCCCTTGCCGCGAAGGAAGCGGAAAAGCAGCGCGAGATTGCACTGACGGAATTCCGGAAAAGCAATCGGCGGTTGTTTGCGGTTTCCTATCCCATTCTTGTGGGCGGGCTGCCCTTTTGCGGGGACAAAGTTACGCCTTTGGTCGGGGCGAGCGTTTCAAGCGTTTATCATTTTCCGGAAACATTTCGCAACGCTGCCAAGGCCGCCTTTGGCGATAGCGAGCAATTACAGGTTGCCTGGGTTGTGAAGGGGACGCCTGCAGATAAGGCAGGCCTTCACGAGAACGACCTGCTGCTGCGGATCAACGGCAAGCCGGTGTCGAAAGGCAAGGATGCGCCCAAGGCGTTTTCCAAGCTTTATGACGAAGCTGCAAAAGAAAAAGAGAGCTTCACCCTTGATGTTCGCCGTGGTGAGAAAGAAATACACCTGACGATTGCCCCGGAAATGGGATGCGATTATCCGGTTATGTTGGCGAGTGATGATTCCCTAAACGCGTTCGCCGACGGAAAACGCATCGTGATTATGCGTGGCATGGTTCGGTTTGCGGAGAGTGATACCGAATTAGGGACGGTCATTGCCCATGAGCTTGCCCACAACGCGATGGAACATATTTCCGCAAAGCAGGGTAACTCGATGTTGGGACTTCTAGCGGATGTTCTGGCATCGGTCGGTGGGGTCAACACGCAAGGGACCTTTTCTCGTCTGGCGGGAGGGATGCACAGTCAGGCCTTTGAGGCGGAGGCAGACTACGTTGGCCTCTACATCATGGCCTTGGGCGGGCTGGAAATTAAAGGATCGGCGTATTTCTGGCGACGGATGGCTGCAGCGCATCCGCAAGCCATTCAAGAGGGCGGGTTCCTGGCATCCCATCCTTCAACGCCGGAACGTTTCCTGGCTCTTGAAAAGACCGTTGAAGAGATCAAACAGAAACAGGCGGCAGGAAAACCGCTGCGCCCGGAAATGAAGAAATAAGAAAAAGGCACGAACGCGGCAGCCTCTCACGCATTCTGAGGCTTGTTTTCTTTGCTTTCCGTTGCATATGTTGTAGAGCAAACCGTTTCCGATATTCCAGCTTGATGTGAGAAAACAATGAACGAAATGAGGTGGGCATGACCCGAGGCGCAAAGCGGCTAGCTTGGATCGCCGCAAGTTTTTTAATCGTTTCCATTTTAACGCGGGTCGGTCTTGCCTTCTTCAGTGGCGAAGGGTTTGCCCCTTCCGAATGGGTGCGTTTTATGGGCGTTGGTCTTGTTTTTGACCTCGCCGTTCTGCCGTGGTTTCTGTTTGCGTGGGCGGTATATGACGCGTTTTTACCCGAGTTTCCCGGTCACCACGCATTTGGAAAATGGGAGAATCGCTGGTCTGCCGTTTGGGGAACGCTGTTCTTGGCCCTCTTTATCGTCGTCGCTGCCGCCGAGTTCGCATTTTGGGAAGAGTTTGGAGGCCGGTTTGACTTCATTGCAGTTGACTACCTTGTCTATACGCACGAGGTGATTGGAAACATACGCGAGAGTTATCCGGTCGCATTATGGATGGCGATCATTCTTGGTATTTGTTCGATCGTTTCCTGGTTTAGCTGGCCGCGTGGAAAAAACGATACCCAGTCAACCAGGATGGTTCGTTGGCGCCGCCCCGTTGTCGTGGGGGCGGCTATTGCGCTGGGCGTTGGCGTTGTCGATCATGGGATCGCCGATACAAAATCAAACGCCTATGTCCAGCAACTTTCAACGAACGGCCTTTACGCGTTTGCCCACGCCTACCGTAACAATCAGCTGGACTATGACAAATATTATCCGATGCTGAAGACGGTCGATCTTAATTCAAAGATTCGCGCGCTTGTCCGCCAGCCGAGTTCAACCTTCACCGAAGCGGAGGGGATTGCACGCAAGGTGAAGGCCCATGCCCCCGTAAAAAACGTCAACGTCATTCTGATTTCCGTTGAAAGCCTTTCGGCGGAATATATGGGCATCTTTGGAAACAAACTTGGCCTTACGCCGGAATTGGACAAACTAGCCGGTCAGGGGTTGTTGTTCACCAATCTGTATGCGACCGGCACTCGAACCGTTCGTGGGTTGGAGGCCATGTCCGTTGGGACGCCACCGATCCCCGGTCAAAGCATTGTCCGGCGCCCAAAAAATGGGGGGCTGGCGACTCTTGGCGGGGCAATGAAAGAGGGTGGCTGGATACCCTACTGGATTTATGGCGGTTATGGCTTCTTTGACAA
Source organism: uncultured Rhodospirillaceae bacterium (assembly GCA_964435655.1). Classification (GTDB taxonomy): domain Bacteria; phylum Pseudomonadota; class Alphaproteobacteria. Next base: position 494 of record CAYTAE010000052.1, on the reverse strand, counting down.
TATGAACGCCTATTTTGCAGGCAATCACTACAACGTCGTTGATCGCACCGATGCGGAGAAGGAAGGCGTGACCATTCATGCCGAAAACATCTGGGGCATTGCCGACGAGGATCTTTTTTCATTGACCTTTGCCACGCTGGATCGTGAACACGCGCAGGGAAAACGTTTTTTTGCCCAGGTCATGACAACCTCCAACCACCGCCCCTATACATTTCCGGAAAATCGCATCGATTTGCCGCAAGGAAATCGGGAAGGCGTCGTCAAATACACGGACTGGGCGATTGGTGATTTTATTCGGCGTAGTGCCGAGAAGCCCTGGTTCGACAACACCCTGTTCATTATTGTTTCCGATCATACGGCGAAGGCGGCGGGCAAGACCGACCTTCCGCCGTCACGCTACCGAATCCCCATGATCTGGTATGCGCCCCGATTGGTCGGCCCCGGCGTGATGGGGCGCCTGATGAGTCAAAGCGATATCGGTCCGACACTCATGG
>CAYTAE010000051.1:0-9354 GCA_964435655.1 uncultured Rhodospirillaceae bacterium | reverse complement strand
GAAAGTGCGCGTGCCGTTCTTCGCCGCCGCCGCCGCCAGGCGCCGCCACGGAGGAAACTACATCAGCATCTCTGGGTGCACGGGCTTCCCTTCAAGATGCGCTTTCATCGCTCGAAGTTGTATATCAGCGCGCTGTTGCCTCTTGGTGTCGGGTTTTTCGTCGGGGTGTTGGCGGCCATCATGGGGGTTGGCGGCGGATTCATTCTGATCCCGGTGATGATCTATCTGATTGGCATGCCGACCACCGTCGTCGTTGGCACCTCACTTTTTCAGATCATCTTCGTCATGGCGAATGTGACGTTCCTGCAATCGGTGCAAAACCAGACGGTCGATATTCTGCTGGCCCTTCTTCTTTTGACGGGGGGTGTTGTCGGAGCCCAGTTTGGCACACGGTTTGGTGGCAAGCTGCAAAGCGAAGAATTGCGCGCTCTGCTTGCCCTGCTTGTTCTGTTTGTCTGCGCGCGCATGGTCTGGGGGCTGGTGATTACGCCCGGCGATGCCTTTTCCTTAAGCCTGGCGGGGTTATGAGGATGCGTTCCTTTTCCTGGAAGTTTTTCCGCCACGCGCTGGTGGCCATTGTCTTTTTGGGGATGGGCGTGCCTTCGGTCCGGGCGGAACCCCTGGTGGCCGATCTTTCGGACCACATGATTGCAATCACGACCGGCTTTACCGGCACGGAAGTGCTGCTTTTTGGTGCGACGGAAGGCGATGGCGACGTGATTGTTGTTGTCCGGGGGCCGGCCCAGGACCTTGTCGTGCGGCAGAAAAAATCCGTCGGCGGGATCTGGATGAACCGCGCCATGATGCAGTTCCAGGCCGTGCCTGCTTATTACGCCGTTGCGTCGAACCGGTCGGTGAATGAAATCGTGCCGCCGGAGATGCTTGTTCGCAACGAGATCGGCGTGAAAAACATCCGGCTAGTGGGGTTGGTGCCGACCCCGGCGGGGGCAAAAGAAGAAGGAATGGCCGCGACAAAGAAAAAAAGGATTGCGGCGGCAAAGGCGGCGGCACCTTTCCGTGAGGCGCTTCTTCGGCGAAAACAGGCGCGACAACTGTACGGGTTTGAAACGGGAGAAGTCGCTTTTCTAGGCAACAGTCTTTTCCGAACCCGGCTTTTCTTTCCGGAAACGGTGCCGGTTGGTGTCTACACTGTCAAAGTGCTTTTGGTGCGGGAAAAACGGGTCGTTAGTGTTCAGACGACACCGTTAATCATTCGGAAAACCGGGCTTGGCGCGATGGTCTACAACTTTGCCCATGCCCATGCGGCGCAATATGGGATCGTTGCTATTTTCCTGGCCTTGATGGCAGGATGGCTGGCCGGGATCATCTTTCGCCGGGTCTAATTTCACCTTGTTTCACAGCCAGTCGAGGTCGCATGTCGCAAGGGAAGAAAGAAACAGGACAGGCGTCGGATCGCTGCTTTCTCGTCGTCGTCGATCCGACAGAGGAGATGCACACGGCGCTTCGCTTCGCCTGTTACCGTGCGCGTCGAACCGGCGGCTATGTCTCGCTTCTTTACGTTTTGGAACCAGCGGATTTTCACCATTGGGCGACGGTTGGCGAGCTCATGCGGGAAGAGGCTCGTGAAGCGGCAGAGGAAAGCCTGACAAAACTTTCAGCCGGGGTGAAGGCGCTGACTGGAAAAATGCCGGTCCTGTTTGTGCGCGAGGGCGCTCGCAGCGAAGAGCTTCTGAAAATCATCGAAGAAGAAGCCAGCATTTCGGTTCTTGTGCTTGCCGCGTCCACCGATCAGGAAGGGCCAGGGCCGCTCATCAACGACCTGGTGAACAAAATGGCGGGCAAACTTCGCATTCCGATCACGATTGTGCCGGGCAATCTGACCGATGATGCGCTTCAGGCGCTTACTTAAAAGAGCTGATTTTTCCGGGGCTTAGCCAGGTAACCTTAAGAAATCATTCAAGAAAAGCTTGAATTTTAGATTCCTTTAACCCAAATTCACGCCACATGCGAAAACGGTCGGGCCGTGCGCGAAGCTACGCGCGTCGCCTTGGCAGAGAACCCTCGGCAGGGAGCGCCCAATTTGTTTATTCAGACCGAGCAGACACCGAACCCGGCGTCGTTAAAGTTTTTGCCTGGCCAGGCGGTCATGGAAAACGGGACGGTCGATTTTTCATCGATCGACGCGGCGGAACGTTCGCCGCTGGCGAAACGGCTGTTTGGCATTTCCGGCGTCGTTGGCGTCTTTCTGGGTTCGGATTTTATTACCGTGCGCAAGACCGACGACCGGGATTGGCAGGTGGTCAAGCCGGAAATTCTCGGTGCCATCATGGAGCATTTTACCCTGGGCGATCCGGTGATCCTGCCGGCGGCTTCGGTAGATAAGCCGCAGGCGGCTGCTGATGGGGACGACGCGGACACCATCGTTGGGCAGATTCGCGAGCTTCTGGAAACCCGGGTTCAGCCGGCCGTGGCCCAGGATGGCGGCAATGTTCGCTTTGACCGTTTCGAAGACGGGGTCGTTTTTCTTGAACTTCAGGGCGCTTGCGCCGGTTGCCCAAGTGCGACGGCAACCCTGCGCAACGGGATCGAGGGCCTCTTGAAGCACTACATCCCGGAAATCATCGAAGTTCGCGCCGTTTTGTAAAAAACTCACAGGGAGACACCGTATTTTGCGGATCTTCATTTCTGACCGAAAGCGTTCGGTCGCGCTTTTTTGCCGTTCTTTCGCCCGCGGGTTGATCCGCCGGAGCCATATTTGGCTTGACGGCGGTCGGGGTTCTATTGCTCTATTTAGGGGAGTAGAGCGACTAGGCTACTATATGCAGTGGTTTGACCGGAAGGTCTTTGGTGGGCTTGGACGGCGTGCCGGGTTCGAGGGCACGGCCCTTGGGGGGCTTTTCCTCGCGGTCGGCGTGTTGGTGGGCGTTGTCACCTTTGGTGGTTCGGGCAGCCTGCCGGCGTCCGCCCTTCTTGATCACACCCCCCTTGTTCGTCCCGTCGCTTCCCTGTCTTTGCCAGACACGCGCGCGGTGGCGGCAACGTTTGATCGCCACGGCTATCGCCTGGATCGGGTGCGCAAGGACGGCATTGTGCCGCGGGTCTTTTTGGCGACATTGCCGACGGATTTAGACGCCGTCGCGGTCGTGGGCGAGCGCAAGCAGCTTTTCCTGCAAACGGTGTTGCCGCTGGTGCTCCATGTGAACGAAACAATCCTTGGACAGCGCCAGCGTGCCCTTGCTCTTTACGAAGCAAAACAGGCGGGCGTTCGCCTCTCCAAACCGGAGCGCGTCTGGCTGGCCGACCTTCATGACTATTACCGGGTTGCCGCGGGGGACAGCGTCGAACTCTTCCGGCGTCTTGATGCCGTTCCGCCATCCCTCGCTCTTGCCCAGGCCGTTGAAGAAAGCGGATGGGGCACGTCGCGTTTTGCCCAAGAGGGAAATGCCATCTTCGGTCAGTGGGTGTTGGCTTCGCAGCACGGGCTGGTACCGGCACAACGCGACGCGGGCGCGCGCCATTCCGTGCGTCGCTTTGGAGAACTTGCCGGTTCCGTTCGTGCGTATATTCGCAATCTGAACACGCATCGGGCCTATCGGGACTTTCGCACCAAGCGCGTCGTGCTGCGCCGTCGCCCCATGCCGTTGAACGGCTACATTCTTGCCGACACGCTGCAGCATTATTCCGAACGGGGTGACGCCTATGTTGCGACGCTGCGTTCCCTTATTCGCTCGAATAAATTGCGGAACTTTGATCGGGCGAAACTGGCGGGCGATATCTATGCCAGCCTTTCGGACCCGGACGTTTAACGACCGAACGCTGCGTACGCCGCGCTTTTTTCTTATTCCGTTATGTAGAACTGACGCCCGTACCATCGCCAATGGTCGTCCTGCGTGTGCAGGGTGCAATTGATGCGCGCGCGGCCTTTGGGAAAGGGCGCGGCCAGGCGTATCTCGAAGCGGCGTTCGCCAAGCTGGGCAAGTTCCGCCTGGCCCTGGCCGGAGGCGTAACAGCGCAACCGGTTTAAACCGGGAATGTCGCCTGCGATCGTAAAGCCGAAATTCGGCGGATTGCTGTCTTTTTCAAGCACCAGATTGCGCGGCGTGATGTCTTTAACCGGCAGGGGCAAGGCGTTCGCGGCGAGGCGAAAACGTTCAAGGCTGCCATAGGTTTTGCTGAAAGCAAATCGGGGCAGGTAGAAAAAATCTTCGCCGCCGTGCAAGACACCGGAATGCTGTCCGAAGGCCGCTTTAAAGCCGGCCTTGCGTGTCATGTCCTGAACGGCAAGGCTGGCCTCGCCATAAGGATAGGCAAGCAGGGTCGGCGCGTTGCCAAGCTCCTCGCGAAAGCGGGCGTTCGAATGCGCCAGATCGTCGCGAACCGTTTTTTCATCGGCAAGGGGCATGTGCAGATGGGCGTCTGTCTGGCTGCCGATGGTAACGCCGTCGCGAAGCAGTTCCCGGACCTGGTCCCAGGTCATGTAACTTTTTCCGCCCTGATCGATTGCTTTGGTGGCGATGAACAGGGTCATCGGAAGGCCCGCCGCTTTTAATCGCGGCCAGGCTTCCGTGTAGACGGAAAGAAAGGCGTCATCGATGGTAATCGCTACCGTCCGTTCCGGAAGCGGCGTGCCGTCGCGAAGCGCTTTTAGAATGTCCGGCAAGGCCAGCACGGTGTAAGGCCCGCTTTTCAATTCCTCAAGATGGGCCTCGAATTGGTCGATGGGGATGCTGGTCGATGGGTACGCATCTTCGCCAAAACGGTGATAGATAAATGCGACGGCGCTGTTGGCGGCGATGCTTTCGGCGGCAAAAAGCATGCATGCAATCGACAGGAAGCCCCCGGCGAATATTGCGCGCAAGGCACCTTTCCGCGAGACGTGGTTCCGCGAGACGTGGTTCCGCAAGAAGCGGCGACAGGAAAATCCCGGAAAAGCGACGCCGAAGGCCATAGCTCCCCTTTCACGCTTACTCTAATGCGCGCGCGCGCGGAAACAAGCTTCCTTAACCCATCAAGCCCAGGCCAAGTTCGGCATCGGACCGAACCGGGTAACGCCGGGCGTCGAACATTTGGTAGTGCCACCACTCGTTGCGATAAAAATCCCAGCCGGCATCCGTCATCAGCCCCAAAAGAAACAGCCGGTTCCGTTGTGCCGCAATGGAGATGTCGCCGTTGCCGTGGTGGGACATCGGTGTGAAGGCATCAAAGGGGGTGCCCATTTCTAACGCCTGCCCGCTGGCGTCGAGAAGGGTCAGATCGACAGCGACGCCGCGGGAATGGGGCGAGCCGCGTTTCGGGTCGGCCAGAAAATCCGGGTCCGGGCATGTGTCCCACAGGATTTGTTGGGCTTCTGCAGGGCGGAAGCCGTCGAAGATTTGCAGGCGGTAGCCAAGGCGTGCGGCAAGCTGGATCGCGTTTTGCAGCAACGCCGCCGCATCGGGGTGGAAATAACAGCCCGCGCGGGCATAGACCGTTTTGCCAGTAAAATTTTCTGCCGTGGCATAGGCCAGGGAAAGGGCCACGCCGTCGGCGGGCGTGATTTCAACCAAGGGGATTTTGGGGAAAGACTCCATGGCGGCTCCGGCCTTGCAGGTCCTGAATTTGTAGGTTAATGAGCAGTTTTACCAAGCTTGTGCGCGTTTCTGGGCTAAAATTTTTGCACATTCGCTCGGGGCGCGATGTTCGGCACGGTCAGGCTGGCCGCAAAATTCTGGAGGGGCTTTGAAAATTCTTGCCTTCGATACCGCCGCGCGGGCCTGTTCAGCGGCGCTTCTTGACGGCGACCGGGTGCTGGCGGAACGCTTGTGCGAAATGGATCGCGGTCAGGCCGAAGTGCTGCTTGGCCTTGTTCAGGACGTGCTGGCGGCGGCCGACATGTGCTTTGCCAAACTCGACCGGTTGGCAACGACCCTTGGTCCCGGCTCGTTTACCGGGCTTCGTGTTGGCCTGGCGACGGCGCGCGGCATCGCGCTTGCAGCCAAATTGCCGGTCGTCGGTGTGACAAGTTTCGAGGCGGTTGCAAACGGTGTCGCATCATCGGAACGGAAAGGGCGGCGCGTGTTGGTGGCTTTGGATACAAAGCGCCGCGATTTTTATGCGCAGCTTTTTGATGAAGCGCTGCATCCCCTTGATCCGGGTGGCGTTCTGTCTGTGGAAACCTGTGCCGAGGTGGCCCGGTCCGGCCCGCTGCTTGTTGTCGGCGATGGCGCGCCGCTGCTTCGCGATGCCTTGATGCAGGACGCAGACAAATACGACATCGATGCGTGCGATATCCGCTGGTCCGACGCGCCGGGCTATCCCCAAGCGGTGGTCCTTGCGCGACTTGCCGCCGGGCGGACGCCTACGGCGGATTTGCGGCCCATTTATCTGCGGCCACCCGAGGCAAAACTTCCCAAGGCGTAACATTCCCGGGGGCGTAAATGCGCGCACAGGATCGCCTTGTGAGCCTAGTTTGCAGCCCGTATACTTATCGAACAAGCGGTTGAAACAAATTGGTATCAGGCCAAAACATGCCTTCCAGATTGGAACGTCTTTGTGAGGAAAAGGGCCTGAAGATGACGGGGCAGCGACGCGTCATTGCGCGCGTGCTTTCCGATTCGAAAGATCATCCGGATGTTGAGCTGGTTTACAAGCGGGCATCGAAGCTGGACAAGCATATCAGCATCGCCACCGTCTATCGCACAATCCGGTTGTTTGAAGAGGCAAGCATTGTTGAGCGGCTCGACTTTGGGGCCGGGCGCGCTCGCTATGAGGAAATTCCGGAAAAGCACCACGATCATCTAATTGACATGCGCAGCGGAAAAATCATCGAATTTCAGTGCAAGGACATTGAAACCTATCAACAGGAAGTCGCAAAAGCGCATGGCTACAAGCTAGTCGATCACCGACTTGAGCTTTTTTGCATTCCCCTGGATGACACGAAATAGCAGACCATGCTGAAAGGCAAAAAAAACCTTCGGGCGCGCTTTCATCGTCGGCAGCCGGGCTGGCTGCCGAAATTTGCGCGCGCGGTGCGTCCGCCATATGGGCGCAAGCGGCTCGGCGGGGCATTTGACATGCCAGGCTTTGTGGACCCCATCCAAAAAGTGCGCAGCAAGACTCTTGAAGTCCGTCTCGCCCACAATGCGTTCGAGGTGGAAGCAGCGCTGGCCCTTCGTTACCGGGTTTTTTATGACGAGTTGGCTGCCAACCCGACGCCGGAAATGGCGGCGAAGGAACAGGATTTCGACGCGTTCGATGCGGATTGCGATCATGTGCTGGTGATCGATCATGCGCGCGTCGAGGACGGTGATTTTTCCAGAGCCGTTGTCGGCACCTATCGGTTGATCCGAAGTGAAATGGCGGCCCGCCACGGCAGTTTTTATTCCGCCGGTGAATACGACATTTCGCGCCTGATGGAATATCCGGGGCGCCTGTTGGAGCTTGGGCGTTCCTGCGTTGATGCCAATTACCGAAGCCGCGCAACCATGGACCTGCTTTGGCGCGGGATCGGCGCCTATGTCGAACATTATGACATCGATATTCTGTTCGGCTGCGCCAGCCTGATGGGCGCGGACCCGACCCTGCATGCCGAGGCGCTGACCTATCTGCACAAATACCATCTGGCGCCGCCGGCCATCCGCCCCCGTGCGCTTCCAGACATTCATGTGCCGATGCGGACGATGGACGATGTGCTGAATCCAAAACGTGCGCTGGCCTCTCTGCCGCCGCTTATCAAAGGCTATCTTCGTCTTGGTGGTTTTGTCGGCGATGGTGCCGTCGTCGATGAACAATTCAATACGACGGATGTCTGTGTCGTTGTGCAACGGGATCTTGTTCCGGATAAATATTTCCGTCACTTCGATATGAAGAAACCGAAAACCTAAATCGCATGGGCTCAAGCCTTCTATCTGGTTTTCGCATCTTCCTATATGTCAGTTGGACGCTTCTACTGATCCCGGTGCAAGTCCTTGGCCTGCGTCTGGGGCTTTCTTACACGCAGCGCCTTCCTGGTTTTTACCATCGGTCCTGTTGCACAATCTTCGGTTTTCGCGTCGTTCAGATTGGCGAAATTTCCGACGCCCGACCGACGTTGTTTGTTTCCAATCACACGTCCTATTTGGACATTACGATGCTGTCGGCGCTTATCCCCGGCGTTTCGTTCATATCAAAGGCGGAAGTTGCGGATTGGCCGTTTTTCGGAACCCTTGCCCGTCTTCAGCAAACGGTCTTTATCGAAAGGCGGGCGTCCCGCGCCTCGTCTCATCGGAGCGTTATTCACACGCGCCTGCAACAGGGCGACCCGCTGATCCTTTTTCCCGAAGGGACCAGCAATGACGGCAATCGTGTGCTGCCTTTTAAAAGTGCCCTTTTTAGCGTTGCCGAAGAAGAGGTCAATGGCGAGGCGCTTGTCGTGCAACCGGTTTCGATCGCCTATACCCGTTTGGACGGCATTCCGTTTGGACGGGTGCTACGGCCCTATTATGCATGGTATGGCGACATGGAATTGGCTCCGCATTTTTGGGAAATGGCGGGGCTTGGCGATCTGACGGTCGTCGTCCAGTTTCATCGCCCGGTGACGGTCACGGCTTTTGGCTCGCGCAAGACCCTTGCCAAGGCGTGCCACAAGACGATTGCAGAGGGGGTTGCCATGGCGCTGACTGGCCAGTTGCCCCTGGACGACGCGCCGGCGACGGGGGCCAATTCTTGACTCTTTTTAATGCAATGCTAGTGTTTTTCCATCACGTCGCCCCCATATCCATGGGACAGGCGATGGGCGCCAGGGGCGCAAAAGGCTCAGACCCGCAGGCCGGGTGGGCCGCCAGGTAGATCGATTGGCAAAGAAACTCTTCATTAAAACCTATGGCTGCCAGATGAACGTCTATGACTCCGCGCGGATGGCGGACGTCTTGGCACCGCTTGGCTATCGGCTGACGGATTGCCTCGAGGATGCGGACATGGTGATTTTGAACACCTGCCACATTCGCGAGAAGGCGTCGGAAAAGCTCTTTTCGGAACTGGGCCGGCTGCGCCCGGTGAAGGCGACCCAGAGTGGCCGAATTCTGGCCGTTGCCGGTTGCGTGGCCCAGGCGGAAGGGGCGGAGATTTTCCGCCGTGCGCCCCATGTCGATCTTGTCTTCGGACCTCAGACCTATCACCGGCTTCCGGAAATGGTGGCCCGGGCAACGCGCGCCGAAGGCGCGGTGCTGAACACGGATTTTCCCGTCGAATCGAAATTCGATCATTTGCCGGCGCCTGTAACGGCCTCTGGCGCGACGGCCTTTCTTTCTATTCAGGAAGGCTGCGACAAATTTTGCACCTTTTGTGTTGTGCCCTATACGCGCGGCGTCGAATTTTCGCGGCCCGCCGCAGACATTCTTGAAGAGGCGCGTCAGCTTGTCGCCAGGGGCGCGCGCG
>CAYTAE010000050.1:0-9728 GCA_964435655.1 uncultured Rhodospirillaceae bacterium | reverse complement strand
TTTGTATCTAACAGGTTTCCTACATGAAGTAGAGTATCTGCATTAATAAAATGTGGAATTGAAAGGAATAACAATAAGGCAATTTTTCTCATATTTCCAGCCGAATTATAGACCTGCACACCATGACCGGACAGGCATTCTTTACGGTTTTTTGGGCGTGGATGGAAGGGGGTGCCGATTTGCAAAGTGGCCGGCATGGGTTGACGTCTAGCTTTTCTTTGTCTCTCGGATTGGTAGAGTAGGGCCAGATGGGTTTAAAAACCCTTGACCAATGAGCCGGGAGGGACCTGTCCATGAAAATCGATTTTGCCGAACCAAGCCTGACAAAAACTGCCACAATCGTCCTCGGCGTGCCTGTGGGCAATCGCTTGGGCCCTGCCGCCACCGCCCTTGACGATGCGATGGAAGGGGCCATTTCTCACGCCATTCGCGTCGGCCATTTCGAAGGCAAGCGCAAACAAATTCTCCGCTTTCCCGTATCTGCGAAGGCCCCGGTCGGTCAGATTTTTCTTGTTGGGCTGGGTGAGGCGAAGGGCCTGTCGGCGAGGGATTTTCAGGACATTGGTGGCACCATCTTTGGCCATTTGAATGCCGCGAGGGAAGCCCGTGGGACGCTTGCCGTCGAAGCGGTGGTTGGTTGCCGGGTAAAACCTGAGGCAATTGCCGCGAATCTTGCCTATGGCGCGCGTCTTTCCAGCTACCGTTTTGATAAATATCGCACGGAAAAGACAAAGGCTGCCCATGGGCAGCCAACGTTGAAACGGCTTTCCATCCAGGTGAAGGGGGCGGCCAAGGCAAAAAACTGCTATGCGCCGCTGGAGAAAGTCGGCGACGGTGTTTTCTTTACGCGCGACCTTGTTTCCGAACCTGCGAACGTCCTGTTCCCGGAAGCCCTGGCGAAAGAAGCCGTGAAGCTTCGCCGTCTTGGGGTCGAGGTCGATGTGCTGGATGAAAAGGACATGGCCAAATTGGGGATGGGGGCGTTGCTTGGGGTGGCCCAGGGCAGCGTTCGCAAGCCCCGGATTGTCACCTTGCGCTGGTTGGGTGCGAAGCGGGCGAAGGATAAGCGTCCGCTGGCTCTTGTCGGCAAGGGCGTGACCTTTGACAGCGGTGGCATTTCTATCAAGCCGTCCGCCCATATGGAGGATATGAAGTGGGACATGGGCGGGTCTGCCGTTGTGCTGGGTGTGATCCGCGCCCTAGCAGCCCGCAAGGCGCGCGTTAATGTGGTGGGTGTCATCGGGTTGACCGAGAATATGCCGTCCGGGACTGCCCAACGTCCGGGCGATGTTGTGACATCGATGTCCGGTCAGACGATTGAGGTAATTAACACGGACGCAGAGGGCCGGCTTGTTCTGGCGGATGCGCTTTGGTACTGCCAGGAACGGTTCAAGCCGCAAGCCGTCATCGATTTGGCGACGCTGACCGGCGCGATTATCGTGGCCCTGGGCATGGAATATGCCGGGGTGTTGGCAAACGACGACAAGCTTGTCACGAAACTAGCGAAGGCTGGCGAAGCGGAAGGGGAACGCCTGTGGCGATTGCCCCTCGACACGGCCTATGACAAGGACATTGATTCCGACATTGCCGACATGAAAAACGTTGGTTCCGGTCGTGGCGCGGGCAGCATTACGGCGGCCCAGTTCCTGAAACGCTTTATTCAGGATATCCCATGGGCCCATATCGACATTGCCGGCGTCACCTGGGCCAACCGGTCAAAACCGACCGTCCCGAAGGGGGGGACGGCGTTTGGGGTGCGGTTGCTCCATCGGTTCATTACCGATAATTATGAAGCGGGGTAGCCGTTTCTAAATGACGGCCATAAATTTTTATCACTTGCAGCGAAGCACACTGGAAGAGGCGCTTGGGAAACTTCTCAAAAAAGTTCTGGGCGGCCAGGCGCGCGCCGTCGTGCTGGCGGGTTCCGAGGAACGTGTCGAGGCGTTGAATGCCGCGCTATGGACGTTGTCGCCGTCCTCCTTTTTGCCCCATGGCAGCCACCGGGATGGGCATGCGGACCTTCAGCCGGTGTGGCTGACGACGGCGGACGAAAATCCGAACGGTGCCAGCGTTCTTGTGCTTACGGACGGGATGGTTTCTAAAAGGGTCCAGGATTACGAACGCTGTCTCGAGCTTTTTGACGGCGACGATGCGGCGGCCGTTACGGCGGCGCGCGATCGTTGGCGCGCCTATAAGGCGGAAGGGCATACGCTTAGCTATTGGCAACAGAAGCCCAACGGTGGTTGGGAAAAAAGGGAGGGCAAGACACCTAATGGCGATTGAACGCACGCTTTCGATTATCAAACCGGATGCCACCCGTCGCAACCTGACGGGGAAAATCAACGCAATGCTTGAAGGGGCAGGGCTTCGCATTGTTGCCCAGAGGCGCTTGCGGCTTACGCGTAAAGATGCCGAAACCTTTTATGGCGTGCATAAGGAACGGCCGTTTTTCAACGACCTTTGCACGTTTATGACGTCGGGTCCGGTCGTCGTTCAAGCCCTGGAAGGGGAAAACGCCGTCGCGAAGAATCGCGAAGTCATGGGTGCGACGAATCCGGCAGAGGCGGCACCGGGAACCGTGCGCAAGGAATTTGCCGAATCGATTGAGGCGAATTCCGTCCACGGCTCGGACTCGGTCGAGAACGCCGGGATCGAAATCGCTTTTTTCTTTAAGGAAGAAGAAATTGTCGGCTAGGCGCCTGCAATTACACCAGGAAATAGGCCATTAGCAGCAGGGTCACAGCAATTACAATGCTGGATATCGTGGTCAGTTTCATAAAACCGTTCCACATGTCGCTGTGCGACTGAAGATCGAAATCGTTCGACATACGAACTCTCCACTTTTGGTTATGCGCCGTGCGGCCTGTGGACGCAGATATAGCCTAGATTCTGAGCCAAGGGAACCGCTTCATGGGGGGCTGCAATTGGGCAGCCCGACTGGCGGGTCTAGCTCTGTGTTTCCGGATTGAGGAAGCCGCCGGCGGGCGTTACGGGCGTTGCTGCAAGGCGCGTCCGATTTTCCTCGACGCGGATCCCGTTGGTGGCAAGCAGGCGAAGCGCCAGGGGGTAGCAGCGATGCTCCATCTCGAGCACCCGTGCGGCAAGGGTTTCGGGGGTGTCGTCCTGGGTGACGGGCACGGCGGCCTGAATGAGGATGGGGCCGGCGTCGAGTTCGGGACGGACGAGGTGAACGGTGCAGCCACTGATCTTCACGCCCGCTTCGATGACTTTGCGATGGGTGTTCAGGCCGGGAAAGGCTGGAAGAAGGGACGGGTGGATGTTGAGGACACGATCCCGCCAAGCGGCGGTGAATGTTTCCCCAAGCAGCCGCATGAACCCGGCCAGGCAGACGATTTTGATGTCGGCCTGCCGCAGGGCGCTGTCCAGCGCCGTGTCGAAGCGCGCCCGGTCCGGAAAATCCTTGTGTGAAATGACGCAGCAGGGAATTCCGGCGCGTTTTGCGTGTTCCAGTCCCTTCGCATCGGCGACGTTGGCGATGACGAGCGCGATATCGGCAGGGTAGTCCGGCGCTTCGCAGGCCGCGATCAAGGCCTGGAGATTGCTGCCGCGTCCGGAGATTAGGACGCCGACCCTTGCCCGGTCCATGCCGCCTCCATTCCTGTCATCTGCACCTGGGCTGGCCCTGCTTCTCCCGCCACGACATGGCCGATCCGATAAACGGTTTCGCCTGCTTGTTGGAAATGCGCTTCCACTGTGGTGGCATCCTCCGGGGCGGTCAGCACGACCATACCGATGCCGCAATTAAACGTGCGCGCCATTTCCATCGAAGGCACGCGACCCTGGGCGGCGAGCCAGCGGAAAATTTCCGGCATGGGCCAGGTGGCGACATCGATTTTTGCGACAACCGCGTCTGGCAGGACGCGTGGGATGTTTTCGATCAGGCCGCCGCCGGTGATGTGCGCAAGCGCCTTTACCTTTCCGGTACGCACCGCGCCAAGCGCGCTTTTTACATAAAGGCGGGTTGGCTGCAGCAGGGCTGCCCCCAGGCTTTGGCTGGGGTCGAAAGGTGCTGGGGTGTTGAAATCAAGTGCCGCGTCTTCGACAATCCGCCGGACGAGCGAAAATCCGTTCGAATGCACGCCGTTTGATGCCAGGGCGAGAATGGTATCACCCACGGCGACACGGTCGCCGGTAAGAAGCTGATCGCGTTCAACGGCACCAATGGCGAAACCGGCAAGGTCATAATCGCCTTGTCCATACATGCCGGGCATTTCGGCGGTTTCACCGCCGATAAGGGCGCATCCGGCTTCGGTGCAACCCTTGGCGATGCCGGCAATCACGCCTTTTGCGGTTTCGACATCAAGCTTGCCGGTGGCAAAATAATCGAGGAAGAAAAGTGGTTCCGCACCTTGGACGATGATGTCGTTTACGCACATCGCGACCAGATCAATGCCGATGGTCTCGTGATGGGCCTGGGCGATGGCGATGCGGAGCTTTGTGCCGACCCCATCCGTGGCGGCGACGAGGAGGGGGTTTTTGAATCCGGCGGCGCCCAAATCGAACAATCCACCAAATCCGCCCAACCCGCCAAGCACGCCCTTACGGGTCGTGCGGCCCGCAAGGGGCTTGATTGCTTCGACAAGCGCTGCGCCAGCTTTGATGTCGACGCCAGCTTCCTTGTATGTACGGCTGTTAATGGTCCTAACGCCCGTGATAGTAAAGAGTAAGAGGAAGCGAAATCGAGCACGCCCTGTGACGTTGAAGATACTGGATCGCCGACAGTTTGCAATGGCCCGTTGTTCAAGATGGGGCCGTGCCGCTGCCTTTTTTGCGGTGCTTGGCCTGGGCCTCGCCATTTCCGCACATGCGGCCTATGGCGCGTCGGTAGATGTTTTTACGGTCGATGAGGTGTTTGTTGACGCCACCGCGCGCACCGCCGAGGAGGCGCGTGAGGTTGCCCTTGCTGAAGGCCAGTACGAGGCTTTTCTACGCCTGTTCAATCGGCTGACGCTGCGCCTGGATCGTTCCCGCCTGCCTGATGTCAAACCGGAAGCGATTGTGAACCTTGTTCATGCCTTCGAGGTGCGGAATGAAAAAACGTCCGGGATTCGTTATCTCGCAAAACTGACGGTTCACTTCAAGGGGGAAGCCTTCCTGGAATTTCTTCAGGCGCATGAAATTCCGTACGCCACGACTCGCAGCAAGCCGGTCCTTGTGTTGCCCGTTTTCGACTCCGGGGAAGACCGGACGCTCTGGCGCGACCCAAATCCGTGGCGGGATGCCTGGCTTGCCACACCGCCACGCGATGGGCTGGTGCCGTTTGTTTTTCCTTTTGGGGACCTTGAGGATGTGACGGCAATCGACGCTGCCCAAGCGGCGCTTGGCGATCAGGACCGGCTGGCGGCGATCGCAAAGCGCTACAACGCGTCGGCCATTCTTGTTGCTCAAGTGCGTTCGACCACCGAATCCTTCCTGAAATTGCCGGCGCTTTACCTAAGCCTGAGCCGTTACGGCACCGGGGCCTGGGGCGACGTTTATGTGGCCAGTTTCATGGGCTCGGACGGCGTTACGTCGGACGCTCTGTTTCACCAGGCGATTGAGCAGACCGTTCAGCGGATTGAGGAAAGCTGGAAACTTGATAATCTTCTACAATCTGGGGAAGAGGGCGAGGTGACGGTTGCCGTGCCTTTGCGTGGCCTTGAGGACTGGCTGAAAATCGAGAAGCGGCTGGGCAGCATTCCCTCGGTGCTTGAAAATCAGCTTGTCTATCTTTCCCGTGAGGAAGCGCGTGTGCGAATTCGTTTTCAAGGGGGCGGCATGCAATTGCAACGCGCGTTGCTGCAAAGCGATCTCGTTCTTTCTTTCCAGCCCTATCAGGGGGGGCAGGCACTTGTCTTGAAGCTGGGAGATGCAACAGAAAGTGTTCAGTAAGGGCGCGCAAGGAGCAAACGGGATCGTTACCGTTCCGAACATCATCAGTCTGTTGCGGCTGTTTTCCGTGCCGCTGGTGCTGTGGTTTCTGCTTGAAGAGAATTTCGTGGTGGCGTTCTGGCTGTTTCTGCTTGCCAGCATTTCGGATGGCATCGACGGGTTTATTGCCAAACGTTTCAATGCCCGCTCGATCATCGGTTCCTATCTTGATCCTATCGCGGACAAGGCGTTGTTGCTTGGGGTCTATATTGCGTTGGGGGTTGCCGGGCATTTGCCGGTGTGGCTGGTGGCCCTTGTTGTGTTCCGTGACGTGATGATCGTTGGCGGCGCCGCTTTATTCTTGGGCATGACCGGAAAGCTTGAGGTGCAGCCGCTGCTAAGCGGCAAGCTGAACACGTTGGCACAAATTCTGTTGGCGGGAGCGGCTTTGGCGGCACCTGCCCTGCAAATCCCCATCGGGGCGCTGATCGAAGGGCTGGTCTATTTCGTGATGGCAACGGTCCTATTTTCGGGGGCGTGCTATCTTGTGACCTGGTCGTGGTTGGCCGGTGAGTTGGAGGAGTAGAATATGACGGCATCGCTACGTTTTTGGGGGGTCGCCCTTCTTCTTTTTGTGGCGCTTCTCTACCTCTTTCGGGACATTCTGCTGCCTTTCGTCGTGGGGCTTGGGGCGGCGTATTTTCTGGATCCGGTCGCGGACCGTCTTGAGGCATTTTTGCGTTCGCGCGCCCTGGCGGCGGTGCTGGCCATGCTTGCTTTCTACGCGGCTGTTTTTGCCTTTTTCCTGCTTTTCTGGCCGGTGTTGGAAAGCCAGATCGCGGCCCTTGGCGAACGTGCTCCGGACTATCTGGAGCAAGGGCGCGAATTTTTACAGCCTTATCTGATGGGCCTGTTCCCCGACCTTTCACTGGAAGCGGTTGGCGCTGTGAAAACGGCCGCCGGTGTTGAGGCGAGCAAGGTGCTTGCGTGGGCGGGTACGCTTGTCGGCCATGTCTGGAGTGGCGGCCTGGCCTTTTTCAACCTTGTCTCGCTGGCGTTGATTACGCCCATCGTTCTTTTCTATCTTCTGCGGGATTGGGACAAAATCGTCCAGCGGGTGGATGGCTGGCTTCCAAAAGCCCAGGCCACGACAATCCGCGCGCAGCTTTGCGAGATTGACCGCACATTGGCCGGGTTTGTTCGGGGGCAGGCGACGGTTTGCCTGCTGCTGGGGGCTTTTTACGGCATCGGCCTGGCGCTGGTCGGCCTCGATTTTGGTCTTGTCATCGGGATTGCAACGGGGCTGCTTTCGTTTATTCCCTATTTTGGCATGGCAATCGGCTTTGTCGTCGGCGTCACCCTTGCCATCTTGCAATTTCCCGATTGGTTGCCGGTGGTCCTTGTTGCCGGTGTGTTTCTTCTGGGCCAGGTCCTTGAAGGAAATTTTCTTACGCCGAAACTGGTTGGCGAGCGGATTGGCCTGCACCCGGTATGGGTGATTTTTGCCCTTCTGGCCGGCGGCACGCTGGCCGGATTTCTGGGCGTGTTGCTGGCGGTTCCAATCGCGGCGGTTTTGGGCGTTATGGCACGCTTCGCCATCGGGCGTTATCAGGAAAGCGCCTATTACCTGGGCACGTCTGGGGGCGACGCGAAGCCGTGACATCGGGGCGGCAGCTTCCTCTTGATCTTGGTCATCGCCCGGCCCTTGGGGGGGAGGACTTCCTGGTGGCGCCGTCCAATGCCGACGCGGTTGCCTGGATCGATCAGTGGCCGGACTGGCGTAGTGCCGGTCTTATTCTTTATGGGCCGGGGGCGTGCGGAAAAACGCATTTGGCCCATGTCTGGCAGGCGCGGACGCGTGCGCCGCATGTTCTGGCTGGCGATCTTGGCGATGCGCCGCGCGCGGTGCTGAGCGATGCGCGCGCCTGCGTCGTCGAGGGGGCTTCCGGCGCCGATGAAGCGGCGCTGTTTCACCTCTACAACGTCCTTGTCGAACGTGGAGGGCATTTGCTTTTGACGGATCGCGAGCCGCCGGCGCGCTGGCCGATCCGCCTTGCAGACCTTCGCTCGCGGTTGCTTGCGTTGCCGGCCGTGCAGATGGGGGCGCCGGACGACCAGCTTTTTGCCGCCGTTCTGGTGAAGCTTTTCAGCGATCGTCAGCTTGAGATTGGCGAAGACGTTGTGGCCTACCTCCTGAACCGTATCGAACGATCCTTTGCCGTGGCCCAGGAGTTGGTGACCGAACTGGACGCCGCCGCCCTTGCGCGTCAGCGGCGGATTACCGTGCCCTTCGTCCGTGAAATTTTAGGCGATACGAACTAAGTGTTTGACGGCTTTTTCTGTGTGGTGACGAGGCGCACCTTGCCGTTCTCGATGGCGAGTGCACATCCCCCATTCTTCAAGGCCAGCGCATCCTCGCCGAACACGCTGCGCTGCCAGCCCTGAAGGGCCGGCACATCGGCGTTGTCATCGGCGGCGATCTGTTCCAGGTCGCTGCCGCTTGCGATCAGTTTCTGGGCGACGGAATGTTCTTCGCATTTCATTTTGAGAAGCACCTTCAAAAGGTCCACCGTTGGCCCCAGGCCGCCCTGGTTTGCCGGCCGTTTGGGCGGCATTGGGCAGGCGTCCTCGTCAAGGGCGCGGGCGGCTTGTGTGGCTTTGATAATGGCGTCGCCGAGCTTGTTTTCCGAGGCTTTGCCTATTCCCCGGCAGCGCCGAAGGTCGGCGGTGGTTTCCGGCATTTGCGCAGCAATTTCGAGAAGGGCGTCGTCGCGAAATATTCGGTTGCGGGGCACGTTCTGTTTTTGGGCGAGGGTTTCCCGTAAGGCGGCAATTTCGCGGACGGTGGCCAGAAAACGCCGGTTGGCGTTGCGTGTTTTCAGTCGTCGCCATGCCTCTCTCGGCTCCATGCGGTAAATGGCCGGGTCCGTGAGGATGGCCATTTCGCTTTTCAGCCAGTCGGTGCGTTTTGTCGTTTCCAGGTTTTCGCGCAGCTTTTCGTAAATGATGCGTAAATGGGTTACGTCGGCGATTGCATATTCAAGCTGTTTTTCGCTTAAAGGGCGGTGCGACCAATCCGTAAAGCGTTGCGCCTTGTTCACGCGTGCCTTTGCCAATCGGCTGACAAGGGTCTCATAGGCGATGGAATCGCCGAAGCCACAAGCCATCGCCGCGATCTGTGTGTCGAAGATGGGCGTGGGAATGGTGCCGTTCAGGTGGAAGAAAATTTCGATATCCTGACGTGCCGCATGAAAAACTTTCAGGACGTTTGGGTCTACCATCAGCTCCAAAAGCGGCGTCAGGTCGATGTTTTCCGCCAGCGGGTCGATTGCCGCGACATCCTTTGGGCCGGCGACCTGGACCAGGCAAAGTTGGGACCAGTAGGTTTTTTCGCGGATAAACTCGGTATCGACGGTGATAAATGGGGCCTCGGACAGGCTTTGGCAAAGCTCGGCAAGGGCGGGCGTGTCGGTGATCATTCGCATGGGCGAGCTATACACGGAAAGGCGTGCCCGTGAAAGGAGAAGCGCAGGGCAACGCAGGCCAAGGGAATTGCGTCCGCCGTGAAGAGCGAAGACGCCTTGACAAGCCGGATTGTTTCGTGCGCTGTTTCGGCCGAAACGGCTTGCGGCGGAAGGTTGCAAATGGGCAATCGCAGCCGTCGGAGACGGAGAACAATGCACCCATATCGAACCCATCATTGTGGTGCCCTGCGCGCATCGAACGTTGGCGACGTTGTTCGGCTTTCAGGCTGGATTCATCGCAAGCGCGACCATGGCGGCCTGCTTTTTATCGACCTGCGAGACCATTACGGTCTGACCCAATGCGTGGTCGAAACGTCCCACGCCATCTTCGAG
>CAYTAE010000049.1:8992-9916 GCA_964435655.1 uncultured Rhodospirillaceae bacterium | reverse complement strand
TCGTGCTGATGGCAGGACCGAAGCCCGGCGCGTTGGGCGGCGCGTCGATGCACGTCGATTTCGACCAGATATTGATGGGAAAAGCCGTGGGTTGCTTCCAGGCAAGCAAGAACGTTGCCGCCAATGCGCGCTGCCGCCAGTTCGGGGGCGACGACGTGGGCTTCGATGACGATCATGCCGTGGCGGGAAATGTGAGGCCGCCAAGCAGCAAACAGGGCGCCTAAATCCGCTTCCAGCGCAGCAGCGAGAATGAGGTCGCCATCGGGAGCGATGAATACCGCCTGGGACAGCGGATCGGCAATGGGGTCGGCGTGGCCGCGAAAGCTGCGATTGTGGATGACCGATTTGCTGACGTGGAGAACGTTTTTAGGTTCCAGTCCTATTGCCGTCAGCGCGTCGGCCAAGGCTTCCGGTTCGCCAATGTCGCCGGCGAGCGTCCTGTGCGGCACGCCGGCGTCCCGAAGGGTTGTTGCTGTGATCTCTTGGGCGACGCGGTTGTATTCGACGCCCACCATCGTCAGGGGGTAGCGTTCCAATTGCGTGCCTCTTCGGGTGCGCGTGGCAATGGCCTGGTACAATTCGCGCAACAATGTGCCGTCGCCAGCGCCACAATCGACGACGGCGCATGGCTGTGCGGACAAATCCGGATTGTCGAAGAGGGGCAGGGCGGCTTCGAAAAAAGGATCGCGGCAATTGCGCGCAAAGACCAGGCCGCTGAAACGCACGTCCATTTCGCGATCAACATGGGTTTCGATGTTCTTATCATCGCGCCCAAGTTTGGCTGCCATGCCGCCCTGCATCAATTCCGGCACGGCGGCCAGCGTTGCCAGATAGCTTGCCGAGTGAAAATATTGTGGCGCCATCGCCATGGCGGCGATGCCTTCTTCCGTGAAGGCGACGCGTTCCGCGCTGCGTTCAATCCAG
>CAYTAE010000049.1:0-8982 GCA_964435655.1 uncultured Rhodospirillaceae bacterium | reverse complement strand
CGAAAAGCCGGGCCAGACTTTCCGGTGGTGCCGAAAGATCGGCAAGGGCAAGTTTGCGACCGGGTTTTAGCCCAAAGGGCGTGAAGAGCCCCATTTTTGTGCCGGTTGCCATCAACGCTGCCAGCGCAGCTCCACGCAATTGCAAGGGAGTGCGCGTATTGCTGCCCTGTTCGGGAAGCGTCGGCATGGGTGCCAAGGGGGCGCTTCCAGCGAGCGCCGGGGCGATGGATCGGGCAAAAGCAAGCCACGCCGGAATGGCACGGTAGGCTGCACGTTCGCCGAGCCAGGCGCGGCCGCTTGCCGTTGGCAGGATATGAGTGTCGCCCCGTGGAATGTCGCCGCCGCGTTCAACCCAGCCCTGAAGCGTCAGCAATCGTGCCGCCAAATGCACATAGCCGCGTTTTAACCCATGCGCCGCCGCCAATGCGTCCAGGGACAAGGGCGTCGTCGTCGCCGCCAATTTGGCAAGCACGCCTGTCTTTTCGAGGGTGGCGACGGTGGAACCGATGGCAAGCCCGTCGATATGGTGGCAGATTTTTTCCCAGGCAATTTGTGCGGGATCCCTATGGGTGGCTGCCATGTTTAGGCCATTTGCCGCCGGGCTAAATCGGCGAACAGGCCGCCTTTGGCCATCAGCGTCTTGAAATTCCCTTCTTCCACCATACGGCCATCGGAAATCACATAGATGCGGTCGGCGTCGACGATGGTCGATAGCCGGTGCGCGATGACGATGCGCGTCGCGCTAAGCGCTTTTAAGCCTTCGCTGACAACCGTCTGGGTTTCGTTGTCGAGGGCGCTGGTGGCTTCATCGAAAATCAGGAGGCGCGGTTTTCGCACAACGGCACGCGCAATCATCAGGCGTTGGCGCTGGCCTCCGGACAGGGTTGCGGCGCCTTCCCCAAGGAAAGTTTCCAGTCCCATCGGCATGCGTTCGATGTCTTTGTCCAGACCAGCCAGCCGGGCAGCCTCCATCGCGTCGTCGCGGCTTAGATTGGCGCCTGCGGCAATGTTTTGAAAAAGAGAGCCGGACAACAGGCGACCGTTTTGAAGGACGACGCCAAGCTGGCGGCGCAAGAGCCGCTTGTCCAACAATTTGACATCCTTGCCGTCATAGAAGAGCGAGCCGCTTTCTGGCGTATCGAAGCCTAGCAGCAAGCGGACCAAGGTTGATTTGCCGGCACCCGAAGGGCCGACGATGGCAATAAATTCGCCCGGTTCGGCGCGCAGCGACAGCCCATCAAGGATAAGCGGCCCGTCCGCGTCGTAGCGAAAGTGCACGTCGCGAATTTCCATCTCGCCCATTAATTCGCCGGGGTCTTCCGCCTCTTCCTGGTTTTCTTTCTCAGCTTCAAGGATTGGCTGGATGCGTTCGTAAAGCGGTTTGATGCTGGCCAAATGCACAAGAGTCTGCGTGATGCCGAAGACAGCGCCCAGGAATTGCCCGAAGGCAACGTGGAACGCCATAAACTTTCCGGTCGGCATGATGCGGTGCAGGGCTTCGGCGTCGATGTCTGCCCAGGTGCTTGGCGTTTTAAAGAGGGCTAAAAACTCGTGGCCCTGCAAGGCGACCACCAAAATCAGGCCGCCAATGGCAAGGAAGTGAAAACTGCTCTTGAAAACAATGAGCAGATTGTTGAGACGTTGTTGCAGGTAACTGACACGAAGCAGGCGGGCATAAGGATCGGCCCAGCGTGCAAAGGCGCTTGGTTCGGCACCGGCAACGCGCAGCTTACCGATGGCACCGAGCAATTGCAGGACCAGCCCTTGCAACTGTCCGCTCAAGGCCAGGGTTTCCCGGTTGTGCGACAGGATGCGGCGGCCAATCAACAGCACGACGAGGCTATAAACCGCCGCCACCAGGACGGTCACCGCCGCCAATTGCCAGCTTGAAAAAATCATAAAGCCCAGGCTGAACAGGCCGGACACGATGTGGAGCAGCGACGCGGTGGCCGCCCCCGTCATCAATGCCCGCATGCGATCGATGCCCTGGGCGCGGTTGGTAAGATCGCCGACGGTGAAACGACGGAAAAAAGAAGCCGGTAGGCCAAGCAGGCGATCCCAAACAGCCGATTGCACACGGTTGCTCATGTTGCCTTCCAGACGCAGCATGGCAAGGGATTGCACAAGCGCGAAGGCGGTCATGGACACGCCCGCAACGACCAGTGCTGCGATTAGGATGCCAAGCTGACCCAACTGTGCTTCGGGAATGACAGGGTCGACGATCCAGCCGGTAATCAATGGCAGCGCCAGCGATAAAATACCCGTGACGATAGCCATGGTGGTGATTGTTGTGATGTCGTAGCGCGTGTTGCGGATGCCGAATTTCAGAAGTTCGCGTGGGCCAACCCGCCCTTCGGTAAAGGGGGCACAAAAAATGAAGGCCTCTGCACCAATTTCTTTCGCCAAATTGGCATCCACCTGCCGGATGGTACCGTCCTCGGGATCGGCAAGTTGATAGCGTTTCACGCCGACCGGCAGCAGTGCGCAGGGGCGTTTGTCCGGTCCATAAAATCCCAACAGTGGCCCTTGATCGCTTTGCCACCAGCTGTCTGCCAGGTGGACCTTCCGTTGCAGCAGACCGCATTTATGTCCCAGGACGCCAACCGGGTCAGCATCGTGCGCGATGGCCGTTTCGACCGTCAGGGGCATGGTGATATGAAGGCCCATTTCTCGCCATACCAACATCGCTGCCGCTGCGATGGGTTCCTTTGGGAGTTTGACAAGGGGGGCCCGTTTGCTGGCCAGCACGCCGCCAAGGCCACTCAGCGCGTTGGCAAAGGTTGTATCACGGCGTTGGCGGGCTTCCCGCACGCGCTGAAATTCTTTCTCGTTTCGGGCAATGACCTTGGCGGCGATGCGTGCAACGGCATAATCCTGAAAGGCGGCGAGGTCGTTTGCGGCTTGCGGCGTTGCCGACCAAGCGGCGATGGATAGAGGTTGAACCCGGCTATCGGCGCCCGGCTGTATCCAGAGGCCGGGCGCCATCGGAATATGCGTGACCTTCTTTTCCTGTTTTGGAAGTGTTGGTGCGCCTGCCTTCGTCGCCAGCCAGCAAACGCCGTGATTGATGGCAATGGGATGGCCTTTGGTTAGGGTTAAGGCGGTTGATGGATCGACAAGCTGTACAATCTTTGGCGGCCGGGTTGCCGCGCTTGCCATTGCCAAGCGGGTCAGCCATTCCGTTAACGCGGTCGTGGTGGCTTCGCCAAACTTTTCATCTTTGGCCAGACGAAAAAGAGACGGCCAATCAAAGGCAACCAGTTCGGCACCATTCGAAGGCACGGCTAAAAAGTGGGAACTCGCCTTGCCGCCAAGGGGCAGGGCTAGACCGCCCGCTTCAACGCGCAGGACGTGATGCCGCGTTTGCCTGTCGTTCGACCCGGTATCGCTATCGGACAAAAGAAAGAGGTCCAGCGTACCCGACAACACCAGCCAGCCTTTGGGCGCCGCATCCAGCAAAAAGGCTTCATTGGCGCCTAAGCGCCGGCTTTTCCCTTTAAGACCCAAGGCCGTGAGAAGGCTTTGTGCCGGCTCTTCCCCAACCGGTTTGACGGCTTCTTGAAGCCCGCCTTTGCCAAATAGAAAATCAAGGTCGCTCATTGCATGGCCGCCAGTTCGGCATAACGGCCCTTTGCCGCCATGAGTTCGTCATGGGTGCCGCGTTCAATGACCTTGCCTTCGTCAAGCACGATAATTTCTTCGCAATCGCGGATCGTGCTCAGGCGGTGGGCGACGATGATGCAGGTGCAGCCGCGTCGGCGTAAATTGTCATCAATCGTCTTTTCAGTTGCAGCGTCGAGTGCGGACGTTGCCTCGTCAAGGACCAGAATGCTTGGATTGCGAACCAGTGCGCGGGCAATTTCCAGACGTTGGCGTTGCCCGCCACTGAAATTTGCGCCCATTTCAGCCATCGGGCTGTCATAGCCACCCGGGCGGGCGGCGATTGCATCGTGAATGCACGCGTCTTTTGCAGCGGTCAGGATTTCATCGCGGG
Source organism: uncultured Rhodospirillaceae bacterium (assembly GCA_964435655.1). Lineage (GTDB taxonomy): Bacteria > Pseudomonadota > Alphaproteobacteria. The sequence goes on along the minus strand of CAYTAE010000049.1, from coordinate 4,988 downwards.
AGATGGTTGGGTCCCACAAGGTTAAATTCTCGGCAATCGTTCCTTCGAACATAAAAATATCTTGATCGACCGACGCAACCGATGCCGTAAACGCAGAGCGCGGAATTTCCATAATGTGCCGGCCATCGTAAAGAACTTCGCCACCCATTGGTTGGTAAAGGCCCAGGATTAGGCGCCCTAGAGTCGATTTGCCGCTACCCGAACCACCAACGAAGGCAACCCGTTTTCCCGGTGCCAGTGTCAGGCTGAAACTTTCGATCAACGGTTTTTCAAGGGGGTCGTAGCCAAAGCTGATTTCTTTTAATTCAACATAGCCGGTTAATTTGTGGATCGAGGTTGGTGGCGCGGTCGTTTTGTCTGCCGCATCGGGCGGCGCCATATCTTCAGAGGCGAGCATGGGGTCCTGTTGATAGCGCAGCACGTCGTCCAGGCGCGTAAGGTCTCCCTGAATTTCCTGGATTTGGCTGCCGAAACTGACCAGTCCCTGGACCGGGGCTGCAAACAGGCCAAGCAGAATTTGAAAGGCGACGAGGCCGCCGATTGTCAAATCGCCATAAATAACCAGCCAGGCACCGCCGCCGAGCACTGCCGCTGTCGTTAGTTGGCCGATCAGGCTTGGCGCGCTGCTGAGCAGTGTCGAGATGGCCCCCAATTGCTGGGAAGTGTTGACGGCATTTGCCTGATACCCGGACCAGGTGCTGAAAAAATCGTTCTCGGTGCCTGTGGATTTCAACGTTTCAATAGACTGCAATCCGGCCATGGAGGCGCCACTAAGCATGGCCATCTGATTTAGCGCGACGTTGTTTAGATCTTTCCGTCGGCGGGAAACCAGACGCAGGACCAGAACGTTTAACAGTGTCAACGCAACAGCGACAGCCGTTAGCGGCACACTGTAAATGGACATGGCGACGGCGAAGAAAACAACCGTGAGGCAATTAATGGCATTGGTTGGCAGGGGGCCTGACAGCAAAGCAGCCAAACGATGGCAGGATTGTACGCGATCGGCAATATCACCAACGTAACGTTGCGCGTAGAAGACAACCGGCACGCGCAGCACATGCCAGAAAAATTCACCTGCCGTCGTGATGGCAAGTTTTGTCTGCAACAGTAATAATGTGCGTTGTTGCAGATAGGTAAGGCCGCTGCTTAGAATCGCCGCAAGCACCACGCCGATCAGTAGGGGCAAAATCCAGTCGTTGAAGCCAAGCACCAGCACGTCGTCGATAAAGGTTTTCAGGAAAATAGAGAGTAGCAAACCGGGCACGACCAACAGCAGGCTTGCGACCATCAGATAGCTCACTGCGGGCAGGGAATTGGCAATCCGTGCTCCCAATGTCTTGAACAGGCTGTGTCGGTAGCCGCCTTTGCGAAAGTCCGGGCCAGGCTTGATGGCAAGGACGACCCCGGTAAATTTCTCGCTAAATTCTTTGAGGCTGATTTTTCTGGGCCCGCTGGAAGGGTCGTTTATGAACGCGTATTTGGTGGAAAAACCTTCCACCACGACGAAATGGTTAAATCCCCAAAAAGCGATGTAGGGCGTCGGTTCGGCTTTTGCTTCTTCCAGCTCAAGCTTTAACCCCTTGGCTTCCATGCCATAGCTGCGCGCGGCCGTAACAACTTTGGAAGCCTTGGCACCATTGCGCGACACGCCGCAGGCGACACGCAATTCTTCCAGCGGCACGATGCGGCCGTAATAACCCAGTAAAATGCCAAGCGCCGCCGCACCGCATTCGACGGCCTCCATCTGGAGAAGGGTCGGCGTTCGTACCCGGCGCCGATGCGCCGTTTCTTTCGCAGATGATGTCATGGGCGTTTGCTGGGGCGCTTGCCGGCAATCCACGTTTCGTAGATCGGCACGATCAGATCAACGGGCGGAATTTCCCGCACAATGATGGATGTCAAAACCGTTGTTCCGGATGTAATTCGGACCGGCGGGCCGCTTGAAGAGGACCAGGAAAGGCCACTAACGGTGGCAGGGTCACGCATGAGTTCAATCGCAATCTCGATCGGTGCGCCACCGGCCAACATTTCTTCGGTCAACTTCGGATCGCCGAATTTATCATCCAGGACGGCGCCGGTTACCGGCATTGCGCTAACCGATCGCACTTTGCCGATGATCGAGCCATAGATGTCGCGTTCGATCGATGTTGGGCTGATTTGTGCCGACATGCCGGGCGCGACCCGTTTGCCCTGGGCAACGGGGAGGTAAGCGTAGGCGATCAAGCCGGTGCCGTGGCCTTCGATTTCCACGAGTTCTACGGCGGGCGCGACCAGCACGCCGGGTTTTGTGGCAATTTCCGTGACCACGCCATCAACGGGGCTGTAGATGGCTTTTTCGGTTTCGACGGTTGCTTCGACTTCGCGCAATTCTCCGTGGGCCTCGAGAACTTTTTCGTCAAGTTGGGCCAGTTCCTGCTCACGCGAGTTTTCGAATTCGGTTTGTTGGGCGTGTTGCTGCGCGATCTCGACCCTGGAATCACGAATGTTTTGAGTCGCTTCATGCAATTGCGTCCGGGTGGCTTCGAGTTCCTGGCTGGTGATGTAGCCTTTCGCCAATTCACTTGCCTTGATGGATAGCTGTTTTTCAAGATAGCGTTCGCGTTCTTGCAGAGCCTGAACCTTTGCCTCAAGCGCGCGGATCTGCGCTTCCGTGTTTTGCTGCCGTAATGCGATGTTGCGTTTGATGAAGGCGGCTTGTTTTTCGCGCTGGGTTTCCAGCGTGACAACGCGTGCTTGTGCCGTAACCCGCCGTGCTTCCATGTCCGGAAGTTGCAACAGCACCAGGCGATCGCCTTTTTTCACCTGCTGTCCGACTGTGACGTCAACGGCGGCCACCTCGGCGGGGGTCGGCGCGGTCATCTCATAGACGGTGCTGCCCTGTTTCAGGGCAACGCCCAGTCCTTGCGCCCGAAAGGGGATGGTGCCAAGAAAGGACCAGGCAATGAAGGCGACGATGATGACACCAAAGGTCATCAAAGCTAACCAGCTGGCAGGCGAGACCAGTTTTAGCGCTGTATCCAATTGTTGTGGATCGCGCAGTTGGTGGAGGGCGTCGCTACGGAATAGGTCCTTCTTCATCCGTTATCTTCCTTCCCATCGCAATTCGGCGCGTTGCGGCGCGCGGCACCGGATAAGCCTACTCGAAAATAGGGGAATTTTTCCTCTTTGTCGCCTGAAGCGTAGCACTCATCATCCTTCTGCAAGAAGGGGCTGCCCGGCACGCACTGGAAAGCCCTTGTCTTAGAATTGAAAATAGATGAAAGGTGACGTGTTGGTAGGGGCGAAGAGAAGAAAAAGCATCAATGCTCCAAGCACGACAACGGCAGGCATATAGTTTGACGGCCGAAGCGCAGGGAAGCGGTGATAGGGGCTGCGTTTATGAAGATAAAGGCCGTGCCATATCAGCACGGCTCCTAAAATAACGAGGCTTGGGGTATGCATCCAATGGATGCCATCGGTTGCCTGCACCAATTGACGAAAGAAAATGCCGGTTGTTTCAAAATCAACGCAGCGAAATGGGACCCACAGGAGGCCGATGAAGACAAGATTTAGGGCCCAGCTCACTCCACGGTAAGAACGGGTCCCTGATATTTTCGGGAACGTGCCTCCGAACCAGCGATTCCAGAGTTTTTGTATGACCAAGCCAAGGCCGTGGGAGCCGCCCCAGACAACGAAGTTCCAGCTGGCGCCGTGCCACAGCCCTCCCAACAACATCGTGAGGAAAACATTCTGAAATTTCCGGAATGAACCATGGCGATTTCCGCCAAGCGGAACGTAAAGATAGTCGCGAAGCCATGTGGAAAGCGAAATGTGCCAGCGATGCCAAAACTCGGTAAGCGAAGTCGCAACGTAAGGCATGCGGAAGTTCTGGGGCAAATCAAAACCGAGAATGCGGCCGGTACCGATGGCCATTAGCGAATAACCGGAAAAATCACAAAAAATCTGGATTGAATAGCAGGCAACGGCAAGCCATAGCGTTGACGAAGAATAAAGCGCCGGATCTGCAAAGGTTGGATCAACAAATCGTGCCAGATTGTCAGCAATCAGAACTTTCTGAACAGCGCCACCAAGGAAAAGCTGTGCGCCCAAGATAGCGTTCGGCCGTGTCAGGCGAATAGGAAGGTCAAGTTGTGGAAGAAAATGCGATGCCCGAATGATTGGGCCGGCCACGAGTTGTGGAAAAAAAGCAACGAACAGTAAAAATTTTGGCAGATCTCGACAAACGGGGATTTTGTCCCGATAGAGGTCGATTGTGTAACTCATCGTTTGAAAGGTGAAAAAAGAGATCCCGACGGGAAGAATGATTCTCAAATTGCCAAGCTCAGAAATGCCAAAGAGAGCTGCGAAGCTATCCAGGAAGAAATTCGCATATTTGAAATAGCCCAGCATTCCAAGGCTGATGATGAGGCTGAAGACCAGGCACGTTCTTCGCTTTGCAAGGGATTTTGTGTGCGTCATCTGCAGACCAAGCCACCACCCGCTTACACCGCTCAACAACAGCAATAGGAGAAAGCGATAATCCCATGCGGCATAGAAGGTGTAGCTTGCTGCCAGCAAAAGGAAGATGCGGCCGCGATCCGTCCGAATAAAAACGAACAGGCTCAGCAAAACCGTGAAGAAACCAAGGAAAGTGAGCGAAGTAAAAACCATATGGACGGCTATGGCTGCGTGTTTTGAGAGAGGATGCCGTCGAAAAAGCTTACGAGTGCTTTTCCCACGACTTGGTGTCCGGACGGATTGAGGTGACCGATGCCGATTCGGTTGTTGGCAAAGCCGTGGGGTGGTTGCCCGGTTTCGAGGAAGGCTTTTTTAAGGGCAGGGCCTGTATCGATAAAAGGTACATTTGCCATGCGCGCACCTTCCCGAAAAACTTTCCGTTCATCAAGCGATAGCTTCGAGATTTGGGCGCGACGCCCCTGCAAATAATCCAGGGATGGAATGTTGAGGACGACCACCGGCGCGGTCTGCTTCAGTGCTTCCAAAACGTA
>CAYTAE010000048.1:0-10040 GCA_964435655.1 uncultured Rhodospirillaceae bacterium | reverse complement strand
TAGTGCTTCTCTGAACTCTCTGAAGGCTCCATCCAGTTCTGCCAACTCCGCTCCCGAAGATCCCAGGGGGACGTTCCGTGCCCGTTCAAGCGCACGCCGATGACGGGATGGCCAGCATCGAACAAGCGTTGCCCAAACGCCCGGAGTTCCGCCGGCGACGCCAAAAACCCGTGAACCAGAACGACGCCAAGGCCGTTGCTGTTCTTCGGAATGAGAAGATACGGCTCCGCACTTGCCGTTGCGGTTTCCTGTTCGTTGATTGCATCAAAACGCGGCCCTGAAAATTTATTTTTTTCCCAGTCAAGGCGGCGCCCTGCGTCATCAAATATTGCTTCCGCCCATTGTTGCGGGGTAAAGCTCTCTTCTTCATCCAACGCGTCACCAAGCGCCTGCACCGTTTCTGCAATGGGAGCCGCTTCATTGGCGTAAACGGCAATGGGGTTTTCGATGCGAATTTCATCAAAATCATGTTCGTCACAAAGCTTTGGAAGAAAATAATAACAATCGTCATCCACTTCCAGAAGGCCGGCACGAACTGATGAAGAAATAAACTGATCCAACCCGTCGCATCGATCTTCCAGAACGCCGCCATAATCATCTGGATTGCGCAGGCTGTGATGCAGGTGAACGTCCGGCTGCTTCTGAATTTTTTTGATGGCAAGATACAGGGTCTTGCAAAAGGTCTTCCGTGTAATTTTTGTTTCTCCATCGTCAATCAGACCCAGAATAAGTTCGGACGCAAGATGGGATAAATTGACGGTAAGATTGGCATACATCTCATGCATATAAGCATCGCGAGCGGGTGAAACCCTGCGTTCGATGCTCATTCTGAGTAGGCGGTCCACGGGCATTCCCTTGCCCGTTTCTCTGCGGAAAAATTCCTCCATCGAGGTGACACGCCGCAATAGATGACCCAGAAGTTTCCGTTCCCACCAGCGCCAGGACTGCCCGCGGCGAACAGGCACACCGAGCCGGATATCCATGTCGGTATCCTTAAGCAGAAAATTACCTTCGATAAGCAGTTCTTCAGAAAATTTCTTTGGCATCCCGGCATTGAAAAATTCGGCAGCTTTCGTAACAAGGTTGTCGCTGATTCGAATGGGGTAAAAGGTGATGTTGGATGGCATGATGTCAGTAGGACGGTTGGCCTCCACCATCAACGCTGCAACGCTCTCAATCCCGAGCGTGTTGGCCCAGCGCGCCAAATGATCGACGCACCCAGTTTTCTCAAGCTCCAGAAGGCCCATTTTAAAGGCGTCGAGCGTCAGCCCCAAAACAGCGGCCCCAGCGTGGTGTTTCCGCCGCTCTTTCGCAACCCTCGAATAGACGCGGTATTTCCCTTTTTTACCGAGCACCCGCCGGTCCTTGACGATGCCGCCTTCGGGAAAGACGACGACCTTTCTCCCCCGAAGAATCTCTGCCGCCAGAAACGGAAGCAAAAGCGGGTAATCATTTGGGACCGCGCCAAGACTTAAGAGATATTCAGACAAGGCGTTGTCGTCAGAAAAGAACTCTTGCGCCGCGATAGAGCGGCAATAGGCGTCGGTCTTTTTATAAATCAGATATTGGGGAATAAACGTCTCGAAACGCGCAAAATGGTTGAACAGAAATATCTGGCCGCTTTTTACACGATGGTTCGGATCGTGCCAGTTGATGTTGATGCTTAGCCTAGATTCCAGCACAGACATGGCGCGCACCGTCCACGCGCAGGCCTTTTCGCTAATGGCGAAGGTCTTTTCAGTATCTGAATCTGAGTCCGCATTCATCAAAACGGTCCGGCTCCGTACGGATGCAAGACTACTCTATTGGCCAGAGCCTGGCATCAAAAAGTGGCCAAACCGGGCTGCGCAAACTAAGCTGTAAGAAGGCTGGCGATACAGAGAAGCTAGCCCTACACATGAACCTTGCTGCAAATCTTGGGGGAAACGCCAATGACAGTTGCACGGATCATTAATCAGAAGGGGGCCGACACGGTAAGTGTGCGTCCGGATGTCCCTCTCACGGAAGCCATCCAGCTTCTTTCCCAGAACAATATCGGCGCATTGGTGGTGAGTGACGACGAGGTTTCCGTAATCGGGGTATTGTCCGAGCGGGACATCATATGCGGCTTTGCCAAATCAGGTGCCGCGTTCCTGGAACAGCCGGTCCGCGCGCTCATGACCAGCGAGGTGCAGACCTGCACACCTCAGGACACAACCATGGCTCTGCTGGCGCGAATGACCGAACAACGCGTCCGCCATATGCCGGTTGTAGAAGACGGCCGCCTCGCTGGAATTATCAGCATCGGCGACGTCGTCAAACTGCGTCTCGACGATCTGGCAGCGGACGTTGAATCAATGCGAGATTACATCACGCATTGAACGCTGCAAACGGCAACCCGGTGCAAGAATGCCCCTCAGGGGACACACCTCGCCTGATTATGCCGCCTTGCCCGACCGCCTGCCGGAACGCCGTGGGTTGTTGTTACGGCGCCGCTGTTGACCCGGATACTTCTTCCGCTTGGGACCCGACCTGGCCGGGCCCGTATCGTTCGCAATATCGGCGGCGTGATAGGGGTGATCCTCGACCACCGGCACACTCTTGCGGATGGTTTTTTCAATATCGCGAAGATAGCCTCGCTCATCATGGGCGCAGAACGAAATGGCAATGCCTGCAGCACCGGCACGCGCTGTGCGGCCGATACGATGCACATAACTTTCCGAATCATTTGGCAGTTCGAAATTAATGACGTGCGTTACGTCATCGACGTCGATCCCGCGCGCGGCGATATCGGTCGCCACCAGGGCGCGGATGTTCCCGGAACGAAAAGCCTTCAGGGCTCGTTGCCGAGCGTTCTGGGTCTTGTTTCCATGAATGGCATCCGACTGAACGCCAATATGCTCCAGATGTTTGGCAACACGATCGGCCCCATGCTTGGTGCGCGTAAAGATAAGCACTCGCTCAAGGCTATTATCGCTCAGCAATTCGCTCAGCAATGCGCGCTTCTTTTCTTTGGCCACGAAAAGAACCTGTTGCTCCACCCGTTCGGCCGTGGTTGCCGCCGGCGCGACTTCAACCCGCACAGGGTTGTCCAACAGGCCGCTGGCCAAACCCTGAATGGCTTTCGGCATGGTGGCTGAAAACAGCGCCGTCTGACGATCTGCCGGCATGGTGGCGGTAATCTTCCGCACGTCGGGAATGAACCCCATATCAAGCATGCGGTCCGCTTCATCAAGGATGAAGATCTCGACCGCATCAAGGCGAACATGGCGCTGGTTCATCAGATCTATCAATCGCCCCGGGGTGGCAACCAACACGTGAACGCCATTGGCCAGAGTCTTGATCTGGGGACGGATCGGGGTGCCACCAAAAACCACCGCCGTGCGCAGGCGCATATGGCGAGCATAGACCCGCAGGCTCTCACCAATCTGGGCCGCCAATTCACGGGTCGGCGCCAGAATTAAGGCGCGCGGTGCGCGGCTGTTCGGCTTGCCCGCGTCTTCCCCCATATGGTGCAACAACGGCAGGGCGAAAGCTGCCGTCTTGCCGGTGCCGGTCTGGGCAACGCCCAGCAGGTCGCGCTCTTCAAGCAACGGCGGAATGGCTTTGGCCTGAATTGGGGTCGGGTTGGTGTAGCCTTCGTCTGCAATGGCGCGAAGGATGGGCTGGGCCAATTCAAGGCCCGAAAAATTTGTCATATGTTTTTTTCTTTCTCGATAAAATTGCCATAACTCCCCGCCCCGAAAACGGGGTGGCGAATGTGCAAGCACAATGCAAGCTTTCGACACGGCCAGCCTTGGCGCACGTAGGGCACCCTGACGAAGACCCGTCTAACGAAACGCCCACATGTAATCGGAAAGAAAGGCGACCGGCCCTTAAAAACATCTTTGGGCCAGCAAGCGATCAGAATGCGATCGTAAAGGGAGTGTCGTTGGCGCTAATAAGGGGTCAAGGCACCCGGAAGTCAAGCCATTTTGGCGCTTTGGTCAGCTCTTAAGCGTTCGGAGGCGCCGCCAAAGCAGGCTTCAACGACCCGTGGTCCAAAAGCTATTCCGTTCTTAATGCACTGATTTGCTTGGTGGGCGCACACGGACTCGAACCGTGGACCCGCTGATTAAGAGTCAGCTGCTCTACCAACTGAGCTATGCGCCCCCAAGGGAAGGCCCCTATAGCAAAGCCACCCAGGCTTGTCGATAGGCTTGCCGGAATTGGGGCGAGCGCACCTGCTTTTCCACCCGCTACCCATCGTCGTCCCCGCCGCGACGACCCAGCCGCACGTCGCGATGGATGTGGGTACTCATCAAAAGACCAAAAGCGAACAGCAGCATCAAAAGCGCCGTCCCCCCATAGGAAATAAGCGGCAACGGCACGCCAACGACCGGAATAAGACCAGTAACCATGGCGATATTGACAAAGAAATAGAGCGCGAAGGTTACGGTTAGCCCCATGCCAAGCAAACGACCAAATTGATTGCGGCTGCGAAGGCTGATCAAAAATCCGCAAAGAACAAGCAGCAGGTAAAGACCAAGCAGCAGCAGGCCACCGGCGATGCCGAATTCCTCCGCCAGCATCGTGAAGATAAAATCCGTCTGCTTTTCAGGCAGAAAGTTAAGATGCGCCTGAGTCCCCTGAAGAAACCCCTTCCCCCAAAGCCCGCCCGAACCAAGGGCAATTTGCGATTGCAATATGTGATAACCGGCGCCGAGAGGGTCACTTCCCGGATCAAGAAAGACGAGGATGCGTTGTTTTTGATAGCCGTGCAGACCCATCCAGAGAAATGGCATCGTCGCAAGGGCGCCGCCGATCAGCAGGGCAAATTTCCAAATACGGACCCCCGCCAGAAAAAAGATTGAAAGGCCGCCGATGACCAACATGAGCGCCGTTCCCAAATCCGGCTGCCGCAGAATCAGCAGGGCAGGAAAAACCAGCATCAGGAAAGGGGCCATCAAAAAAGCCGGCCGGGAAATATCCTCAAGATTGGCACCATGAAAATAGCGGGCAAGGGCCAGCACCAGCGTCATCTTTACGATTTCAGAAGGCTGGACCTGAAAATAACCGAGATCCAGCCAACGTTGCGCCCCCATCCCAACGATACCGGTGAAGCCAACGACGATTAGGAGAAAAATCGAAACCCCGTAAATCGTGTAAGCATGGCGCAACCAAAAGCGGATGTCGGTCAAGCCGACGGCAAAAAGAACCGCAAGGCCAACGGCAAAACGAACCGCCTGGCGGCCCGCCCATGGCGAAAAATTTGCGCTTCCGGCCGAATAAAGCATGGCAACGCCAATGCCCGAAATCAGGCAGAGAAGAAAAACCATGCCCCAATGGATTTGCCGGAGCTTGTAACTGAAACGAAGAGAACCGTCTTGAAAATCGCCTACGCCGCTCATGACGTCCCCCGACTTTCAGGTGTTTCCTTTGCACGCGCTGCCTTTGAAACATCCCGCCGTTGAATTTCACGCAGGATGTCCCGAGCAATGGGTGCCGCTGCGGAAGAGCCGCTGCCACCATGTTCGACAATGACGGAGATCGCATATTTTGGTGCGTTTACCGGCGCAAATCCCACAAAAAGCGCATGGTCACGTTCTTTCCAGGGGCGGTTCTTGTTTTTACGAACCCCTTCTTTCCGTTCCCGCTCTGAAATACGTCTTACCTGTGACGTGCCGGTCTTGCCGCCCATTGCCACTTTTGCACTTCGAATACGCGCGCCATAGGCCGTGCCTCCGGGTACATTTGTTACGGCAGCCATTGCGCGGCGAATATGCGCAAGGGTCGCCTGACGAATTCCGAGAGATTTGAAATTTTCCTTTGGACGCACGTCGACGCCTTCCGGCAGGACCGCTTCCCTCGTGAGGTGGGGAAGAACCTCGTCACCTCCGTTTACCATCCGAGACATCATGACGGCCAGTTGCAAGGGCGTCGCCAGCACATAGCCCTGGCCAATCCCCGTAATCAACGTTTCACCGCCCTGCCAGGCCGCACCGAAAGTCGCCCGTTTCCAATCAGGGTCCGGCACAAGGCCGCGCTGCTCACCAGCCAAATCCCCAATCAAGGCTTGCCCCAGCCCAAACCGGCGCGCCATCTCGGATATCCGGTTTATGCCGCAACGCCGCGAGAGCTCGTAAAAATAAATGTCGCAGGATTTCTGGATGGCTTCATGAAGCCCGACATGGCCATGCCCTTCGCGCTTCCAGCAATGAAACCGGTCGCCACCAAGTTCGATATGACCTTTGCAGAAAACTTTCTGTTCCGGCGTGACAAGACCGGCTTCAAGTGCGGCTATGGCAACAATCATCTTGTAGGTCGAACCAGGGGCATATTGCCCCGCTATGCATTTATTCGTAAGCGGCGCCCGGCGATTGGACAGCAGTTTTTGCCAATTTTTCTCGCTTAACCCGGTTACAAATTCATTTGGATCAAAGCCTGGGGTAGAGACCATCAACAACACTTCACCCGTATACACATTCATCGCGACAACGGCACCGCTCAAGCCCTTCAATCGCTTGTTGGCAAATTCCTGCACACCGGAATCCAGCGTCAATGCCACTTGGTGACCGGCCTTTCCTTCCTCACGCGAAAGCTCGCGCACAACACGCCCAACCGAATTCACCTCCATCTGGCTGCTGCCGGCCTTTCCCCGAAGCGCCAGATCATAAATTTTCTCGATCCCGCTCTTACCGATGCGAAAATCCGGTAACTGAAGCAACGGATCTTCCGTAAGTTCCTTTTCCGTTACCGCCGCCACATAGCCAATGACATGCGCCGCCGCAGCACCCAGGGGATAGTCGCGACTTTGACCAACGTCGATGAGCACGCCGGGCAAGTCCGGCGCATTCACCTCAAGACGCGCGACTTCTTCCCAGCTGAGATTTTCCCGAACCGTAACCGGAACGAAGCTACGCTTTCGCTTCATTTCATGCAGAACGCGGCGAATTTCGGTCGCGCCAACTGGCACAATCAGACTTATTCGATCAAGGGTTTCCCGAATATCCAACGTCTGTTCCGGGATAACGACGACGCGATAATTTTCCCGGTTGCGCGCCATCGGTGTTCCGTGGCGATCGACAATCGAACCCCGCGACGGCTGAATCAGCCGGAGGTTGATCCGGTTCTCTTCCGCTAATGTTACATAACGATCCGATTCAAGGACCTGCAAATAATAAAGACGGCCGGCAAGCGCCGACGCAAGCACCAGCTTGCCCGCTCCCAGCATGGCTGCCCGGCGGCTAAACACGCGGTAACGGCCGCCCTCCCGGTACATCAGGCCTGCCGAAGGATAATTTTCTGGGTCTGTGCGTAGAACCAGGCGAGGCACGGGTAAAGAGCCACGGTAAGAAAATACTGAAAAATTCCCGAGCTGGGATCACGCGGCGTCCAGGCAAGCAACGACAGCCCCGCCCATTGCAACACCGAGGCCCCCGCTGCCACCACCATGAAACTTGCCCAGGCGATGGAAAAAGATTCGTGAAGTAAATAGCGACGCTGCGAAACAACCGTTTCATAAACAAGAAGAAGAATAGCCGCGTTCAGACCGATCGGCGCGCCGGAAAGAACGTCCTGAAGAAGCCCAACAAAGAACACGGCGATTGTCGGCAACAGATCGGAACGGTAAAGCCCCCAGTAATAGACCGCCGTCAGCGGCAGCATGGGAACGATCACGGCGTAAGCAGGAATATGAAGCGGAATAAGAGTGAGAAGCAAAAGGATCAACACGCCAAAAAGGGGCACCAGATTACGTAAATGATGTCCCAGACGCTGCCAGAATGGGGCCATCACTTGCGGGATGCCTCCTTGGCGTTCGCGTTAGCTGGCAAGTCCGGGAGGACGCCTTTCAGGCCATAATTAACAACACGGACAAGTTCGAGACGATTCCATGTGACAAACGGCTGCACGCGAATTTCCTCTTCGCCAATAGAACCCACCGTGCCAACAGGAAGGCCGGGCGGAAAGATGCCTCCATGGCCAGACGTAACGATACGGTCGCCAGACACGGTGGCAGCGGTCGCCGGTAAGTAAAGCAAACGCGGGCGATTCGTGTTGTCTCCTGCTAAAATCGCTTTTTCCCGCGACGATTCCACAAGCACGGGAATGCGTGAGTTCCAGTCCATAATCAAGAGCACGCGGGACGTGTGATTGCCTGCTTGGGAAATTCGACCAACGACGCCTTCGCCATTGATGACCGGGTCGCCTTTTGTCACACCATCGCTTTTTCCCGCATTGACAAGGACACTGCGGACGAAAGCATTTCCTGAATCCGCGATTATACGTGCGCCGACAAAAGAAGCCGGGGCGTCCTGAACAAAATTCAAAAGAGCGCGCAAACCTTCATTTTCGCTCGCCAGCCCTTCTGCCGTCAGATTTGACTGCTGAAGGACTACGATCTTTGCATGCAAATGTCGGTTTTCCTCACGCAGCGCCGCCAAATCCGCGATTTCGCTGAAAAGGCCCTGGGTCGCCACAACCGGGCGGGAAACAAGATCAATAAGCGGTGCGGTTATGTCCGTAACGGTTGTCCGTAACCGCTCCATCAAGGACGTGTCCAGCCGCCCTACCGCAATGAGAGCGACCGTCGCCGCGATCAAAACAAGAAATGGAAACCGGTTGGCAAGCAGCTTCACCGGCGTCGTAAGACGCAGGAACGATCCAGCGCGAAATCTTGCCATCCCCCTTCTCCTTGAACTGCCAGCTTCACCCGAAAGTTAAAGCTCGGACCGAGCCCGGTTAGTAACTGCTCAGCAAAACGTTCTTCAACGTCTTCATTTCTTCCAAAGCGCGGCCCGTGCCAAGAGCAACGCAGGACAGCGGCTCGTCGGCAATGGAAACAGGAAGCCCCGTTGCCTCGCGGAACACCCTGTCAAGATTGCTAAGCAACGCGCATCCGCCCGTAAGGACGATCCCCTTGTCGACGATATCGGCGGCCAGTTCTGGCGCCGTATGCTCCAAAGCCACCTTCACAGCTTCAACAATGGCTCCAACCGGCTCGGAAAGACTTTCCGCAATCTGCCGCTCGGAAATAACCAGTTCTTTTGGAACGCCGTTCATCAAATCGCGCCCCTTGATCTCCATGACCCGGCCATCGCCTTCGTCCGGCGGGCAGGCGGAGCCAATTTCTTTCTTGATCCGCTCGGCACTGCTTTCCCCCACAAGAAGATTATGGTGACGCCGGATATACGCGATAATCGCTTCGTCCATTTTATCGCCGCCGACACGAACGGATCGTGAATAGACGATGCCGCCAAGGGAAAGCACGGCGACTTCCGTTGTGCCACCACCGATATCGACAACCATCGAACCGGTAGGCTCGGTCACGGGCAGGCCAGCACCAATCGCCGCCGCCATCGGCTCCTCAATAAGGAAAACCCTGCGCGCACCAGCGCTTTCCGCCGATTCCTGAATGGCGCGACGTTCCACCGCTGTCGAACCCGAAGGCACGCAGACAATAATCTGAGGCGACGCAAATGTGCGCCGGTTGTGCACTTTACGGATAAAATGCTTGATCATTTCCTCGGCAACGTCGAAATCGGCAATCACCCCATCACGCAGCGGGCGAGTTGCTTCGATGTTTCCAGGCGTACGCCCCAACATCATTTTTGCTTCATCGCCAACGGCAAGAACCTGCCTGCGGCCTTTCACATTGGCGATTGCCACAACGGAAGGTTCGTTCAGCACGATGCCCTGGCCCTGCACATAGACCAACGTGTTTGCCGTACCCAGATCGATGGCCATGTCCGCCGATAACATGCCGAGAAGTTTGGATAACATTCTACCTCACCTTAATTTCTATCATGCGACGAACAATGGCGTTCCCCACAACATTTCCGCGATGCATCACCTAAGCCGTAAGAGCCGCCGGAGCGGTCTTTTCTCGCTTGACGAGCAATTTATTCAACGCATTGACGTAGGCACGCGCGGAAGCCACCAGCGTATCGGTGTTTGCTCCCTGACCGTTCACCGTCTTTCCGTTCTCTTCGAGACGCACCGTGACTTCGGCCTGCGCGTCCGTTCCCTCGGTCACCGCGTGCACCTGATAAAGCTGCAGCCGCGCGTCATGGGGAAACAGC
>CAYTAE010000047.1:0-10060 GCA_964435655.1 uncultured Rhodospirillaceae bacterium | reverse complement strand
CTCGCCGCCTACCAGCAAGCCGTCGAGCTAAAGCCGGAGATGAACGTCTATGACAATCTCGGCAGTCTTCTTCTCGATGACGGCGCCTTGAACAAATCAACTCCGGGGTTGCAAAAGGCAATCGAGACCCCAAACGAAAATCCGATTGCCCGCGCCAATCTCGCCGGGCTGCTTGCCGATGGCGACGACCTGGACGGTGCCGAAGCCCTAGCCAGAGAAGCAATGCCAGAAATCGGTCCGTTCCCGAATGCCGCCGCAAGCCTAGCCAAGACCCAGGTTGAAAAGGGAGACGTTGAGGCGGCGCTTGCCACCTATACCGCAATCCCACGGGATTTTGGGTCGGATCTGGCCCCGCATATCGGCTTTGCCGTGACGCTCTTGCGGCAGCAAAAAATCGAGGAAGGCCTTGGCGTCATTGATCCACTTTTCAAGGACACACGATTAACCGCAAACCAGCGTTACGCCCTTTTTGTCAATCGTGCGATCTATGCATGGCTTCGAGAAGATCTCAGCGAATTGGAAAATTGTCTACAAAACTGCCGCACACACGCCGACGCCATCGACCGAACAACCATTGATGCCAGCCTGTGTATTTATCAGCTTTATCTTGAACGCCTTCTACGCTATCGCGAAGAAAATGCCGATTTTTACGAAGCGCCCGCCGGCAAAAAAGTGCATGTAATAGGGGAAAGCCATTCCCTTTCGCCAAATGGCACAAAGGTTGCCGTTGAGGGAATTTCAGCGAAGGTCGCTTCTCACCTTCTGATCGGCTGCAAGGCCTGGCATCTGTCGCAAGCGAAGGGAAATTATTTCCAGCGCAGCCTTCGTACCATCCTTCAGCAACTTCCGGAAAAAGCTACCGCCATTTTTTCCTTCGGCGAAATTGACTGTCGCCACAATGAAGGGATCTTCCACCATCACCACAAACATGGCGGCGACCTTGACACGGTCATCCGGTCAACCGTGGAGGGTTACACCACCCTTGTCGCAGAACTAGCAGCCACGCGCGCGGTTCGTCCGATTTTCTATGGTGTCCCGGCGCCCCATTGCGAACGGCCGGCACTAAACGCGCTCACAACGGAAGACCGCAAGGTCTATCTTGATGGCATTGCGCGCTTCAACGAAGCCCTAAAAAGGGCCGCCGCCGAACGAAAAGCCGGCTTTCTCGACGCTTACGGACAAACGGCAGACACGGATGGCACATCGAACGGCGAACGGCACATTGATCACTACCACCTCCAGCCCAACTTCCTGCGCGAAATCCTTGCAGGCTGACAGAACCAATCAAGGTTATGATTTTGGAAAATTCGGCTTTCGCTTTGCAAGAAAAGCGCGGATTCCTTCCGCAAACTCATCGCCCGCAGCACTGTCCATAATGCCGCGCTCTTCCATGCGAAGCTGACTGTCAAGGGTCGTCCCGTAAGCAGAGGAATGGTTGAGCAACGCCTTGGTCCGGCCCAGGGTCTTGGCCGGACCCGATGCCAGACGCGTTGCAATTTCAACCGTTTTTTGCTCCAACGCCGCATCTGCAACCACCCAATTAACGATGCCAAGTTCATAGGCACGCTTTGCGTCAAAGCGATCCCCCAGAAGCGCAATTTCCATCGCCTGCTTGAAGGTGACGCTTCGTGGCAAGAAATAACTCGAACCACCATCCGGGCTTAGGCCAATATGGCAATAGGCAAGGGTAAAAAAACTTTTCTCGGACGCAACCGCCAAATCACAGGCCAGCATAAGGCTCATGCCAAAGCCGGCTGCAGCGCCCCGCAGGCTGGCAACAACCGGCTTGTCCATGCGGCGGATGATTTCGACAGCCTCATGGGCATGAATGGCGAGCTCACCGGTGGCCCGGCGGCGCACCCATTCGCCCTTGTCGAGGGCCGCATCAAAGCCGTTGATGTCGCCCCCTGCCATGAAATGGCTGCCATTGCCGCGCAACACGACACAACGGATATTTGGGTCCTGTTCCACTGCCTGCAAAGCCTCACAAAGGGCAATGCCAAGGGCATTGTCGATGGCGTTCAGTTCCTTTGGACGATTAAAGCTAATCGTCGCCACGCCGTCCTGGACTTCCTGCAACAAAATCGCGGCATCCATTCTGCTGTTTCCTTCCTTGCCGATAGATTACGCAATGGACTATATCGCATAGGATAAGAAACGCTATTTTCCGCGACTGTTAACTCTCCCAGGTGAGAAACGATGAAAAACATCCAGGCCCTTTGCGTTTACTGCGGTTCCACAGAGGATGTGGACCCGATCTACCTGGAAGCCGCCAAAAATTTCGGCACCATTATGGCCGCCCATGGAATCCGGTTGATCTATGGCGGCGGCGGGGTTGGGCTCATGGGCGCCATTGCGGACGCCGTCCTGGCGCGCAACGGCGACGTCACCGGCATCATGCCGGAATTCCTGTTGGACATCGAAGTCGGCCATGAAGGCGTGAGGGACATGCTCATCGTCGACAGCATGCACAGCCGAAAACAGAAAATGTTTGACCTTGCGGATGCCTTCATCGTCCTTCCCGGCGGCTTCGGCACCCTGGATGAAGTGGTTGAAATTCTTACCTGGAAGCAATTGTGCCGCCACGACAAACCCGTCCTGCTGGCAAATATTGGCGGTTATTGGGATCCGCTGATCACGCTGATCACTTCGATGACACATGCCGGTTTTGCCCAGCCGCAAAACGTCAACCTTCTGACAACCGTTACCAGCGTTGAAGAAATTCTTCCCGCCCTCGCCGCAGCAGCAGAGCCTGCAATTCATGCCGTCGCGAGTGAAATCTAAATCTGGTGATTTTTTCACAAATGTAGGGCTTTGCTCCTATCCACCCCGGTGCTATTTTGCGCCCTGCTGAAGAAAGACCCATACGCAGCCGCAGAGGAATCCGCGCCAATGCCAAAAATCAAAGTTGCAAATCCCGTCGTTGAGCTTGATGGCGACGAAATGACCCGGATCATCTGGGCTTTTATTAAAGAAAAGCTCATTCTCCCCTATCTCGATATCGACTTGAAATATTACGACCTCGGGATGGAATGCCGGGATAAAACGAACGACCAGATTACGGTCGATGCCGCCAAGGCAATCCAGAAATATAGGGTTGGCGTCAAATGCGCCACGATCACACCGGATGAAGCGCGGGTCGAAGAATTTGATTTAAAGAAAATGTGGCGATCCCCCAATGGGACGATCCGGAACATTCTTGGCGGCACTGTCTTTCGCGAACCGATCGTCTGCAAAAACGTTCCGCGGCTCGTCCCAGGGTGGACGAAACCCATCGTTATTGGACGTCACGCTTTTGGCGATCAATATCGTGCGACGGATTTTCTGGTCTCCGGACCGGGAAAACTAACTCTTCGATTTGAACCTGCAGATGGCGGCGAAGCGAGGGAGGAGGAAGTCTTTGACTTCCCATCTTCAGGCATTGCCATGGCGATGTACAACCTTGATGAATCGATTCGCGGCTTTGCGCGCGCCTGTATGAATTATGGGGTTGAGCGCAGCTGGGATGTCTATCTCTCAACGAAAAATACAATTCTGAAAGCCTATGACGGGCGTTTTAAGGACCTTTTTCAAGAAGTGTTCGACAGTGAATTCGCCGATATTTTCAAAAGCAAGGGCATCATCTACGAACATCGACTGATTGATGACATGGTTGCCTGTGCGATGAAATGGAACGGCGGATTTATCTGGGCCTGTAAGAATTACGATGGCGATGTCCAATCAGATACCGTCGCGCAAGGGTTCGGCTCACTGGGATTGATGACATCCGTGTTGATGACGCCGGACGGAAAAACCGTCGAAGCGGAAGCCGCACACGGAACCGTAACCCGCCACTATCGGCAGCACCAACAGGGCAAGGAAACCTCAACCAACCCGATCGCTTCCATTTTTGCCTGGACCCGCGGCCTATCTTATCGTGGAAAATTCGACGGAACGCCGGATGTCGAAAAATTTGCGGAAACCCTCGAAAGAGTCTGCGTGGAGACCGTCGAACAGGGCTTCATGACAAAAGACCTTGCCATCCTTATCAGCCCGGACCAGAAATTCCTGACGACCCGGCAATTTCTCGACAAGCTGGATGAAAATCTACAAACGGCGATGGCAGCCGCCTAAGAGACGTCGCCGGGGACATTAGAAAGAACGCCGCCTTCTACGTGTTGGCAGCACCCTTAGCGATGGCCTCGGCAATCGCCTCAAGGGCCGCCTCACCCTTCGCTGGATCAACGCCACCACCCTGGGCCATATCCGGACGGCCACCACCACCCTTGCCGCCCATAGCACTGGCACCCATCTTGACCAAATCGATCGCATTTAAGCGGTCTGTCAGGTCGTCGGTAACGCCGACGACGAGGGAAACTTTGTCTTCCTCACCAATACCGACGATGGCCACAACGCCAGACCCCACCTGTTTTTTTAGATCGTCGGCCATTGGACGCAGCTCTTTTGCCGGAACGCCCTTAAGCAGTCGGGCAAGATAATTGC
This sequence comes from uncultured Rhodospirillaceae bacterium, assembly GCA_964435655.1. Classification (GTDB taxonomy): domain Bacteria; phylum Pseudomonadota; class Alphaproteobacteria. The sequence goes on along the minus strand of CAYTAE010000047.1, from coordinate 5,578 downwards.
AGCCCTCGATATCGCGAACGCCGCCTTCTTTTTCGCCATCCCCACCGGCCATCTTCCCACCGCGTGCCAAATCGCGACGCGCCTGCTGCAGTTCGCGCTCAAGTCGCTTGCGCTCATCCGTCAGACTGCCGATGCGCGCCACCAGCGCATCGGGGGCCACCTTGAGAAGGGCGGCAGCTTCGTGCAAATGCGTTTCTTCCTTCGTTACAAAAATCTCGGCGACATCGCCCGTCAGCGCTTCAATTCGGCGCACACCGGATGCCACAGCACTTTCGCCTGTAATTTTAAAGGTGCCAATATCCCCCGTCCGTCGGACATGGGTGCCACCACAAAGTTCGACGGAAAAACGTTTCCCGGCTTCTTCACCCATAGACAGAACCCGCACTTCATCAGCATATTTTTCACCGAACAGCGCCAGGGCCCCTTCCCCCACCGCTTCGTCCGGTGTCATCAGGCGAGTTGTCACTTCCGAGTTTTGACGAATTTTCCGGTTTACTTCGGCTTCCACGGCAAGGATGTCTTCCGGCGTCAACGCCTTTGAATGGCTGATGTCAAATCGAAGCCGGTCGGGCGCAACCAAAGAACCTTTTTGAGTCACATGCGCCCCAAGACGATGGCGAAGCGCCGCATGAAGAAGATGGGTTGCCGAGTGGTTGGCACGCAGGCGGGCGCGATGGTCGGTAGCGACATGCATTTCCAGCACGTCGCCGATGCGAATTTCGCCGGCATCGACCCGGCCGACATGCACGTGAAGGTCGCCCAGCTTCTTCAGGGTATCCTCAACGACGAAGCGGAGGCCCGCAGGCGACCGCACCATGCCGATATCGCCGGCCTGCCCCCCGGAAAGACCGTAGAAAGGCGTCTGATTTGTAATCAGCGCAATTTCCTCACCCGCCTTCGCGAGATCAACTTCCTTGCCATCCCGCAACAGCGCAACAACCATTCCCTCCGCCACATCGGCCTCATAGCCGAGAAATTCCGTCGCGCCGACGCGTTCGCGCAGACCAAACCAGATTGTTTCCGTTGCCGCCTCGCCGGAACCCGCCCAAGAAGCGCGCGCATCCTGCCGCTGCTGCTCCATAGCGTCATCAAAGGCTTTCATATCAACGCCTCGGCCCTCCGCCTTCAAGGCATCCTCCGTAAGGTCGACCGGAAAGCCGTAGGTATCGTAGAGACGGAAGGCAATTTCGCCAGGAAGCGCTGCACCGGATTTTAATTTGGCCGTTTCTTCCGCCAGAAGTCGCAACCCCCGTTCAAGAGTTTGCCGGAACCGCGTTTCTTCATGGCGCAAGGTTTCCGTTACCAACGCTTCCGCACGCACAATTTCCGGATAGGCATGGCCCATCAGGCTGACAAGCGCTGGAACCAGCCGCCAGAGAAGCGGATCCCTGCAACCAATCAAATGGGCGTGTCGCATGGCTCGCCGAAGAATCCGCCGAAGCACGTAACCGCGCCCCTCATTCGAGGGAAGCACCCCGTCGGCAATCAGAAACGTGCTGGAACGAAGGTGATCGGCGATCACACGATGAGACACGGCATGCGCACCGGAAATAGAGGTTCCCGTGACCTCGGCGGAGGCCTCGATCAGAGTGCGGAACGCATCTGTATCGTAATTGTCATGCACGCCCTGAAGAACCGCCGTCAACCTCTCCAGCCCCATGCCGGTATCGATCGAAGGCCGGGGCAGCGGTTCCCGCTTTCCCGGCGCAAGCTGGTCATATTGCATGAAGACCAGATTCCAGATTTCTACGAAACGATCGCCTTCTTCCTCGGCGCTGCCCGGAGGCCCGCCAGGAACGGCCTTCCCATGGTCATAGAAAATTTCCGAACACGGCCCGCAAGGGCCCGTGTCGCCCATCATCCAAAAATTATCGGCCGTCGCGATGGAGATGATTCGTTCATCTTCCAACCCGGAAATTTTTTTCCACAGACGGCGGGCTTCTTCGTCTTCGTGATAAACGGTCACCAGCAGACGGTCGCGATCGATGCCTAATTCCTTCGTCAGAAGGTTCCAAGCAAGCTCAATAGCTGTTGCCTTAAAATAATCGCCAAAGGAAAAGTTCCCCAGCATCTCGAAGAACGTATGGTGGCGGGCCGTATAACCTACCCGTTCGAGATCGCTGTGCTTGCCTCCTGCGCGGACGCATTTCTGACTGGAGACCGCACGGACATAATCGCGCGTCTCCACCCCGGTAAACACATTCTTGAATTGCACCATGCCGGCATTCGTAAACAGCAAGGTGGGATCCTTGCGCGGCACAAGGGGACTCGACGGCACAATCACATGGTCTGTGTGCGCAAAGTAATCCAGAAAAGCCGCGCGAATGTCGTTGGTGCTTTGCATGAGCCCGATACATTGAGGAAAACCTCTTGTACCCCGCCAACGGCTTGGGTGTCCAGCCGATGACCCAGGATCAAAGCCTGGAAATGCGACTCGTCTCGAGCTTCCCCGGTTAAAAAGAAGGAGCGGGCCCAAAGGCCCGCTCCATAGACGTTAAGGTTTGACGCGGAAGACGCCCAACCGGAGGGCACGCCTAGCTTTCTTTAGCTTCAGCCTCAATCTCGGGGACAGCGGCCACTTTTGGCAGCTCAGATGTCGCATCGCCATCCGCGTCCGGAATCAAACCAGCGCTTTCGCGAATGGCGGTTTCGATCTTATCCGCAACGTCGCTATGTTCTTTCAGGAATCGCTTCGCGTTCTCGCGGCCCTGGCCAATCCGCTGGCCCTGGTAGGAAAACCATGTGCCGGCCTTGTCCACCAGTCCGTCCCGAACCCCATGGTCCAGCAATTCGCCGACCTTTGAGACACCAACGCCGTACATGATGTCAAATTCCACCACCTTGAAGGGGGGCGCCATCTTGTTCTTCACAATCTTGACGCGGGTTTGATTGCCGACGATTTCGTCCCGCTCCTTGATGGCGCCGATCCGGCGAATGTCGAGGCGCACGGACGAATAGAATTTGAGCGCATTGCCGCCCGTCGTTGTCTCTGGATTGCCAAACATCACACCGATCTTCATCCGCAGCTGATTGATGAAGATGAGAAGCGTGCGTGAACGCGCGATGGAAGAGGTAAGCTTGCGAAGCGCCTGGCTCATAAGCCGCGCCTGAAGCCCAACATGATGGTCCCCCATTTCGCCTTCGAGTTCCGCCGTCGGCACGAGGGCCGCGACACTATCGACGACCAGGACATCGACGGCCCCGGAACGAACAAGGGTATCGGCAATCTCCAACGCCTGTTCCCCCGCGTCCGGCTGAGAAATCAGGAGATCTTCGACATTAACGCCGAGCTTGTTTGCATAGGACGGATCCAGGGCATGTTCTGCATCGATAAAAGCACAAGTGCCGCCGGATTTTTGTGCCTCGGCGATGGCGTGAAGGGCCAACGTCGTTTTGCCGGAACTTTCCGGCCCATAAATTTCAACGACACGACTTCGCGGATAACCACCAATACCAAGGGCAATGTCGAGACCAAGAGAACCACTTGATACGGTTTCAATCTCGCCGATGCCGCCTTCCTGACCGAGCCGCATAATCGACCCTTTTCCGAAGGCCCGGTCAATCTGGCCAATGGCCGCTTCCAACGCTTTGTTTTTGTCCATTGTGTCTCGATCGACCAATTTCAGCTTGGCATCCGACATAACACGATCCCCTTGTTCCGTAGAGAAGAAATCCGCAGGCCAGGAAGTCCTTGCCCCTGAAGCGAATGTACATGTTTTGTTCTCATATGCAAGCTGTCTTGTTAATTGATTGTAAAACATCATTTTTTTAAGAATGTTCGGGACTTGTTCCCGGCCAAATCACGGATAGCCGTTCCCCGTGATGGACGCCTAGGTAGCGGGTCGCGGACAGGCCAAAGGGCGACCTAATGGGCGATCACTTCCTTCACCTTACCGGCCAGCTGTTCCAGGCTGAACGGCTTAGCAAGGAAATGCAGGCCGGAAACGTCCCCGATACGTTCGCGAAAAGAATCCTCCGCATAGCCGGAAATAAAAATCACCTTCATGTCCGGCCGCGTTTCCAGAACCTTCTCGACCAGACTTGGCCCGTCCAGGCCCGGCATAACGACGTCTGTGATCAAAAGGTCAATCGGCTCTTCCGCGCTGTTGATGAGATCCAGGGCGACCGAGCCCCCTTTCGCCTCCAGCACCTTGTACCCCTTCTTCCGAAGGGCACGTGCGCCGAAAAGGCGAACCGCATCTTCATCCTCAACAAGGAGAACGGTGCCAGCACCCGTAAGGTCGACCGGGTCAAAGGCCACCGCCTTATGCACCCCTTCCATAACCGCTGCAGGTTGATGCTGTGGAAGGTAGATGGAAAATTTTGTTCCCTTTTCAATCGCGCTGTCGACGAAAATGAAGCCGCCCGTCTGACGAACGATGCCATAGACGGTCGAAAGTCCAAGCCCGGTGCCCGAACCAATTTCTTTTGTTGTAAAAAAGGGCTCGAAAATCCGATCAAGATATTCTTTCGAGATGCCCGTGCCGGTGTCCTTGACTTCGATCAGAACATATTCGCCAGGCGGCATGGATTCCTGATCGCTTTGAGTAGGCAGCCGGCGCGAACTTTCCATGTTCGACGTCCGAATAGCGAGTTGCCCACCATCAGGCATCGCATCGCGCGCATTGACGACAAGGTTGATGATCACCTGCTCCAACTGGCCTTGATCGACTCGTACATGGCCAAGGTCTTGCCCGTGAAGCATTTCAAGTTCGATCCGTTCACCAAGCAACCGGTTCAGAAGGTTTGAAAGTTCCCCCAGCACGTCCGTCACACTTAATATTTTTGGCTGCAATGTCTGCTGACGCGAAAAAGCGAGCAATTGACGGACCAAATTTGCCGCCCGATTTGCGTTTTGCTTGATCTGCACAATATCCGCAAAAGCCTGATCCCCCGGCCCATGGTTGAGCAACAGCAGATCGCAATTGCCGATCATCGCCGTCAGCAAGTTGTTAAAGTCATGGGCAATACCGCCCGCCAGTTGTCCGACAAGCGCCATCTTTTGTTTCTGGGCAAATTGCTGTTCAAACTGTTTCTGTTCCGTCATATCAATGGCATGAAGGATAAAACCGACACCTTCGCCCGCAGCGTCTTCGAGGCGGCGGACATAAAAAGCCGCGACGGTGCTCTGCGTGCCGGTTAGGCAAACCTCGAGAGGCTGCGTCAGATGAATGCCACTGGCAACGCGTTCAATTCGGTTGCCCAGGGCTTTTTTGTCTTTTTCATCCACCAGGCTCATAAGGGCTGGCCGCAAAGACGCATCGCAAGCCCCCTCTTCCGAAGCGAGGCCGGCAATCTGCCGAAATGCGCCATTGCATTCGACGACCTGCATGTCGAGACCCAGAAAAGCAATGCCAATAGGCGCCTTTTCAAAGAATTGCTTAAACCGCAATTCGGATTGCCGCAGGGCCTGTTCCCATTCCCGTTCCGGCGTCAAATTTCGAACGACAGAACGCGTCCGAAGCCCTTGCCCCTCGACCATCGGCGCAACCGTCTGCGTGATAAAAGCTTGAAACAACGCGGCAACGACACCGCGAAGCCGAACTTCGCCTCGGCGGGCTAGTGCCGCGCGACCAAA
>CAYTAE010000046.1:0-10187 GCA_964435655.1 uncultured Rhodospirillaceae bacterium | reverse complement strand
GATATTTTTTACTTTGGCCGCGGCGACGACAGCGACTTCATCCACGATGGCGGCAGTTCGGACAATGGCCTTGCAATCTTCTGGGGCTGGAATTTATATGACCCTGCCGGGGTCACGGCAGCCGATGTGTCGTTCCTGGATCATGGAGACGGCAGTTGGACGCTTTCCTTCGTCAATGGCGTCGATGGCGACGTCACCTTCTTCTCAAGCGAGATTGCCGATATCACGCTCTTTGAGGACTATGGCGTGACGACGGAATATGCCTGGGATGGCAGCGACTACGTCCTTGTTTAGCCCTTCCACTCGCCCCTAAATTCCCCCCGCCGACACGTAGACCGCTGGCACTGAGCTTCTTGCTCAACGCCAGAAAATGGAACTGCAAAAAGATGGCTTCCAACCTTCCGGAAATTGTCGGGGTATTGCTGGCAGGCGGGCAAGCACAACGGATGGGCGGCGGGGAAAAATACCTTCTTCCGCTTCAGGGTCGACCGCTGCTGGCCCATGCGATTGAACGCGCCAGACCACAGGTAACGTCCCTGCTTTTGAATGCCGCAGGCGACCCAGGGCGTCTCTCTACCTTTGGCCTGCCGGTCGCATGCGATGTTTTCGAAGGCCACGCCGGCCCCCTGGCGGGCATTCTGACCGGCATGGAGTGGGTCTTGCAAAACGCCTCCCAATGCCGATGGATCGCCACTTTCGCGACAGACACGCCTTTCTTTCCAATGGATATGGTGCGCCATTTATGGACGGCGGTTGAAGCCGAAGAAGCAGACCTTGCCCGAGCCACTTCCGCCGACCGGCCACAGCCTGTTTTTGGCCTTTGGCCGGTCGCGCTGGCCCCGGACCTCCGCCGCGCACTCACGGAAGAGGGTGCTCGCAAGATCACCGCATGGACCGCACGTTACCGGACCGCCGATGTGGCCTTTCCGGCAGAACCAATCGATCCTTTTTTCAACATTAATCAGTCACAGGATTTGACGCGTCTGGAGGCATTGCTCGAAAAGGCCGGCAAGGACAAGTTGGCCTGAAGCCGGCCTCTCCTGTCAGTCTTGCATTGCAACATCTTCGTCGCAGGCAGCTTCGATCACGACCTGGTTTCGGCCCTGATTCTTTGCGCGATAAAGCGCATTGTCTGCCCGTTGAATAAGGTCCTCTGCCTTCTCGCCCCGGCGATATTCCGCAACGCCGACAGAAATTGTAATGGAGCTAAGCTCTTCGCCCGTTGCCTTGCGAATGACTTTTTTCGAAGCAACCCGCAGACGGACATCCTGTCCGACTTTCTTCGCGCCATGAATATTCGTGCGCGGCAGAATGATGGCAAATTCCTCGCCTCCAAAACGAGCAGGAATATCGCGCCCCTTGACACATTCAACAAGCGTATTTGCAACAAGCCATAAAACCTGATCACCAAAAAGATGTCCGTAATTGTCGTTGAATTTCTTAAAGTGATCGATATCGGCCATCACCAGACAAAGCGCTTCCTTCCCTTCCTTTGCCTGGTACATAGAACGTTCAAGCTGATCATTGAAATGCTTGCGATTCGGCAGACCGGTCAGGGCGTCCGTCGTTGCCTCCTGGCGAATGTATTGGATATGTTCGTTAAGCTCGATAATTTCATCCGTCGCAGTTTTTAATTGCCCTTCCAGCTTTCGGCTTTTTACAGCCATGCGTTTCGTCTCGGCAAGAATACCGCCCACCACTTCCCGAATGGCATCGATATCCGTCTCATTTTCGATTTTCCCGGACACGGTTTCCAAGGCCTTGCCATAGGTCACAACCTCGGAGTTCGTATCGCCCAGATAGTCCAACACCCGCGTCACGGCCGATTGAATGCGATCACTTGCCTTCTTTATCTCGGTCGCTTCGTGAGCAAGGCCGAAGAAACGATCGTAAATTTCGCCGTTTAGAACGTCCGTGAATTTTTCTTTTTTTCTGAGAGCGGCATCCAGAATCTGCTTCAATTCCGGATTGGTGCCCGCATAGTAGCAATACCAAATCTCAAAATTTTTCGGCTGCGACACAATACCAAGCGCCGCCATTTTGGTGAATGCAGCCTTGGCGTAACTGGCGGCCTGTTCGGAATTCTCACGGTAACTCATGCGGCAAACCCTTCACGACACCGCCTTTCAGCAAAGCGGCCATAACGCTGTGCGCACCAGTCAGGCGCGGCAAAACCTTTCCTTAAAGGAAATTGGTTAAAAAAAGCCTGTTAGCGGCCCCTTGAGCGGTGGTGAAAAAAGCGCAGGCGGCCCGCACGCTCTTCCAGAATATCCATAAAATTTCTATGTAAATCAGGATGTTCAACCCTTGACAGGAGGCTACGAATCCCTAATTTTAAAGAAGACTAATTTAGGTCGGATTAGAGTTTTGAAGGGGACACCCCATGCTTCGCCTAAACAGGCTGGTCGATTATGGCATCGTCTTGATGAGCCATATCGCCGCCCATCCGGAATGCCGGTTTAGCGCCCCAGATTTAGCCCACAAGCTGGGCCTGCCAACGCCCGCCGCCAGCAAGGTGCTAAAGGGGCTTGCCCATGATGGCCTGCTCACATCCTATCGGGGAGCAAAGGGCGGGTACACGCTCGCCCGTTCCGCAGATGCCATCACCGTCACGGACATCATCTCGGCCCTTGACGGGCCCATCGCACTTACCGATTGCATCGAAGACAGCGACGGAACCTGCGGCATTGAATCGCTCTGCCCGATCCGGGGAAATTGGCAGATTATCAATGACACCGTACGTCGCTCACTTTCCGAAATCCGACTTTCCGATTTAACAGCACCGCTTCCTTCCTTCTTTGAATCACCCATGGCCAAAGATGAAAAACAAATTGGCCCCGCCTAAAACTAGGAAATGAAGACCAGCACCATGACCACAAACACCGAAACCGCTGAAACCGTTCGCGCCATCACCGAAGAATACAAATATGGCTTCGTCACCGACATCGAATCTGTCCAGGCGCCGCACGGCTTAAACGAAGATATTGTCCGCTTTATCTCGGCCAAGAAAAATGAGCCGGCCTGGCTTCTCGAATGGCGGCTGAAGGCGTTCCAGGCCTGGCGCACCATGGAAACAGAGGAACCCACCTGGGCAAACCTTCATTACCCATCGATCGATTACCAGGCGTCTTCTTATTATTCCGAGCCAAAATCCGATGCCGACCGGCCAAAAAGCCTGGATGAGGTCGATCCCGAATTGCTGGCCACCTATGAAAAACTGGGCATTCCCTTGCGCGAACAAGCAACTCTGGCCGGCGTTGCGGTCGATGCCGTTTTCGACAGCATTTCCGTCGCCACCACCTATAAGGAAAAACTGGCAGAAGTTGGCGTTATTTTTTGTCCCATGTCAGAGGCCATCGAAAAACATCCTGAGCTTGTAAAAAAATACCTTGGAAGCGTCGTGCCCTATTCTGACAATTTCTTCGCCACATTGAATTCCGGCGTCTTCAGCGACGGTTCTTTCGTTTACATCCCGGAGGGCGTGCGCTGCCCGATGGAACTTTCCACCTATTTTCGAATCAATGCAGCAAATACCGGGCAGTTTGAACGCACGCTCATCATCGCGGAAAAAGGTAGCTATGTCAGCTATCTCGAAGGCTGCACCGCCCCCATGCGCGACGAAAACCAACTGCACGCGGCGGTTGTCGAATTGGTCGCCATGGACGATGCCGAAATCAAATATTCAACCGTCCAGAACTGGTATCCCGGCGATAAGAATGGAAAAGGTGGCATCTATAACTTCGTCACAAAGCGGGGCGCTTGCCGTGGACGAAATTCGAAAATTTCGTGGACACAAATCGAAACCGGCTCCGCCATCACTTGGAAATACCCAAGCTGCATCCTTCAGGGCGACAATTCGGTTGGTGAATTTTATTCTGTGGCGACAACAACAAATTTCCAGCAGGCCGATACTGGAACGAAGATGATTCATATCGGTAAAAACACCCGCAGCACAATCATCTCGAAAGGTATTGCGGCAGGAAAAAGCGAGAGCACCTATCGCGGGCTCGTGAAAATCTTAAAAGGCGCAGAGAACGCTCGCAACTACACGCAATGCGATTCCCTGCTTCTGGGAGACAAATGCGGGGCCCATACGATCCCCTATATTGAATCCCGAAATCGTACGGCCAGAGTCGAACACGAAGCCACAACCTCGAAAATCAGCGAGGAACAGCTTTTCTATTGCAGTCAAAGGGGGCTTTCGCAGGAAGACGCCATTTCGCTGATCGTCAACGGCTTCTGCAGGGAAGTCTTCAAAGAATTGCCGATGGAATTTGCCGTCGAGGCCACGAAATTGATGAACGTGACTCTCGAAGGCGCCGTCGGCTGAGACAGGGAAAGATCAATGCCTAACTTATTGGAAATAAAAGACCTTCACGTAGCAGTCGAGGATCATCAGATCCTCCGTGGCCTGACCCTTTCCGTAAAGGCCGGTGAAGTGCACGCCGTCATGGGGCCAAACGGTTCCGGAAAAAGCACCCTTGCCCATGTGCTGGCCGGACGGCCCGGCTATAAGGTGACGCGGGGCGAGGCCTGGTTCCTGGGAAAAAATCTGTTGGAGATGCCGTCCGAGATACGCGCCCGGGAAGGCGTGTTTCTGGGCTTGCAATACCCGATCGAGATTCCGGGTGTGTCAAACATGTATTTTCTAAAAGCCGCGTTAAACGCAATCCGCATCCACCGGGGAGAACCGGAACTCGACGCCATCGAGTTCCTGCAAATCGCTCGCGAAAAGGCAACGCTTCTGGAGATGAATGAGAACCTTTTGCAACGCGCGGTGAATGTCGGCTTCTCCGGCGGTGAAAAAAAACGCAACGAGATATTCCAGATGGCGGTGCTGGACCCGATGCTAGCTATTCTTGATGAAACCGATTCCGGGCTTGATATTGATGCGCTGAAAATCGTTGCGAACGGCATCAATGCCCTGCGTTCGGACAGGCGTGCCATGATTTTGATCACCCATTATCAACGCCTGCTTGACCATATTGAACCGGACAAAGTCCACGTTCTTTCGGAAGGCCGAATTGTTGAGACCGGCGGCAAAGAACTGGCGCTGGAGCTTGAGAAAAAGGGCTATGCCAATTTCGAAAAGCCGGACACCTCCGCCATGACGGCAAGGGCATAGTCCGGGGTTGCATGGAATGACCAAAACAACACCCATCGGCAACGAATATCTGGAACGCTATCCGGAATGGCGGGAAAGCCTTCCTGGAAACCACCTCGCCTGGCTTGCAAAAATGCGTGCGGACGCCTTCCAGCGCTTTGCCGAAAGCGGATTTCCAACGCCAAAGACCGAGGCGTGGAAATATACAAACCTTAATCCCCTTGCGAAAAATGTCTTCTCACCAAAGGCCGAATTTTCCGAAACGACTGGCGCAGCTGATCTTCCGCCTGAAGCTCAAAATTGGCCTTCGTCCCACCGCCTTGTTTTCATAAATGGAAAACACATCGCGCCCGGGCCAACGGCGGCAACGCTGCCAAAAGGCGTGCGCCTTCTAAGCCTTGGCGAAGCATTGAAAACGGCACCCGATTTAATAGCCGACCTTCTGATGAACAACGAAAAACCAGAGACACCGGGCTTACACAATATAAACACGGCGCTTATGACGGAAGGTGCCGTCTTGCTGATTGAACCCGGCGTTCAACTGGAAAAGCCGGTGCATTTTTTCTTCCTTGCCACGGAAGCCGCCGGCGAAGCAGCGATGCATCTGCGAAACTTGGTTGTCCTCGGCAAAGGAAGCACGGCCACCGTTCTCGAAAGCTATCTCGGAACGGGGCAAGCCGGCTATTGGACGAATGCGGTGACGGAAATCGCCGTTCATAACGATGCCCGCCTCCATCACTACAAATTTCAGAACGAGAGCCCAGCCGCCTATCACATCGCCGCGACCGCCGCGAAAATCGGTGACCACGCCCTCTACGACAATTTCATCATGTCACTGGGGGGAAGCCTCTCTCGAAACGATCTTTTTGCGCTTCTGGACGGCAGCGGCATTGATTGCCGGTTAAATGGGGTCAATCTCGCCCGAAACCGGCAACACATGGATACGACAAGCGTCATCGACCATAAAAAACTCGGAAGCAGCAGCAACGAAACCTATAAAAACGTTGTGGACGATCACGCACAAACGGTTTTTCAGGGCAAGGTCGTCGTTCGTCCCGACTCCCAGAAAACGTCGGCCCATCAGTTAAACCGAAATCTTCTTCTTTCGGATAACGCCAGCGCAAATGCAAAGCCTGAACTTCGCATTCACGCCGATGACGTCCAATGCAGCCATGGTGCCACCACCGGCGAATTGGACGAACAGGCGCTTTTCTATTTTCGCTCCCGGGGGATTGCCGAAGACATCGCGCGCAGTCTTTTGACCGAGTCTTTTCTTGCCGAGCTGGTCGATGCGGTCGAAATTCCTGCCATTCGCGAGAAAATGCGTCAGGAAATCACCTCTTGGCTGGCACAGGCCTGGCCGATTGGGGGACACCCATGACACAACTGGCCTCCACGATGAAAACCCTGCAAACGCCCCCCTTCGACGTCTTGCGCGCCCGGGAAGATTTTCCGATCCTGAAAACGATGGCCCATGGAAAGCCACTCGTCTTTTTGGACAGTGCCGCCAGCGCGCAAAAGCCCCGCCAAGTGATCGAGGCGGTCGCCCATGTCTATGAAGCGGAATATGCGAACGTCCATCGAGGCGTCTATGAACTGTCTGAAAAGACAACAGCGACCTTCGAAAATTCCCGCGAGAAGGTGCGCGCCTTTCTGAACGCCCGTGAAAACCGTGAAATTATCTTCGTTCGTGGCGCAACGGAAGGGATCAACCTGGTCGCGCAAACCTATGGCCGACGCTTTCTGAAAGAAGGCGACGAGATTATCCTTTCTGTTCTCGAACACCACTCCAACATCGTTCCCTGGCAGATGTTGCGGGATATGACCGGCGTCGTTCTGCGCGTCGTGCCTGTAAACGAGGCCGGGGAAATTGAGGTGGAGGCTTATGAAAAGCTTCTAAATACACGCACCCGCCTGGTTGCGATGACCCAAATTTCAAACGCGATTGGAACGATAACGCCGATCCAAAAAATCATCCGCCTGGCCCATGAAAAGGGCATTCCGGTTCTCGTCGATGGCTGTCAGGCCGTGCCACATCAAAAGGTGGATGTGCAGGCCCTTGATTGCGATTTCTATGTGTTCTCCGGCCACAAGCTTTACGGACCCAGCGGCATCGGGGTGCTTTATGGAAAAGCCGAGCATCTCGAAGCGATGCCGCCCTATCAAGGCGGCGGCGACATGATCCGATCCGTGACCTTCGAAAAAACGGATTACGGCCCCCTCCCCCATAAATTCGAAGCCGGGACGCCGCATATCGCGGGCGCCATTGGCTTAAGCGCTGCGATTGACTACGTCGAGGCACTTGGACTTTCAGCAATCAAGGCCCATGAACAAAGCCTCCTCCATTACGCAACGGAACGGCTTTCCACCATCGAAGGGCTTCGGATCATCGGAACAGCGGCAGAGAAAAGCAGCATCCTCTCTTTCACCCTGGCCGCTGCCCATCCCCATGACATGGGCACAATTCTGGACGGTGACGGCATTGCCATCCGGACCGGCCATCACTGCGCTCAACCGCTGATGGACCGTTTTGGCGTACCGGCAACGGCACGGGCCTCCTTCGGGCTTTACAACACAACCAAGGATGCCGATGCCCTGGTGGCCGGCCTCCACAAGGTTCTGGAGATGTTTGGCTAATGTTCGATTTGAAGGACCTTTACCAGGAAGTCATCATCGACCACAGCAAGCGACCCCGGCATTTTGGCAAGCTTGCCGAGGCCAACCGCGAAGCGGAAGGGTTCAACCCGCTTTGCGGAGATCAGCTGACGGTCGAACTGATCGTTGAGGATGGCCTTGTGAAGGACGCCGCCTTTGAAGGTGCCGGCTGCGCCATTTCAACGGCGTCCGCATCGTTGATGACGGACATGGTCCGCGGAAAAACAGAAGCGGAAGCACAGGAAATATTCCACCGGTTTCAAGACCTGGTGACCCGAAAAGATCCGCCAACGGAAGACGATCTTTTAAAACTTGAGAAGCTTGCCGCGCTGACGGGCGTGCGTGTATTTCCCTCACGGGTGAAATGCGCAACCCTGGCCTGGCACACCCTCGCCGCCGCACTAAGCGGGCAGGAAAAAACCGTAAAAACGGAATAGAGAACCCGAAGATGTCTGAAATGAAAAACGATACCATCTCCCTAAAGCGGGACTGCGATGCCACCCTGATCCCCGTCGGCACGAAACTCTCGCTTGCGGCCGGAACGCCGGTAACGATCACCCAGGCTCTTGGCGGCGCCTATACGGTCAACGTAAATGGCAATCTCGCGCGTATCGACGGCAAGGACGCCGACGCGCTTGGCATAAAAGCCGACGACACTGACGCACCGGCGACGGCGACGGCGACAGAGGCGGGAAAAGCGGACCCGGAATTGCTCTGGGAACAGATGCGGACCTGCTACGACCCGGAAATTCCCGTAAACGTCGTCGATCTGGGTCTGATTTACGATTGCAAGCTATGCCTGCTAGAAAGCGGTGGCAGTCGCGCTGAAGTGACGATGACACTGACCGCACCCGGCTGCGGCATGGGCGACATCATCGCCGAAGACGTACGGCAAAAGCTTCTCCGTGTGCCAAATGTAAAAGAAGCGCATGTGGAAATCGTTTTTGACCCTCCCTGGAACCCAAGCAGGATGTCCGACGCAGCACGGCTTGAGGTTGGACTTTTTTAGGAAAGGCATCTTGATGTCAACAAAGGCCATCGTGACAATTACGGACGCCGCCGCCAAGCGGATGAAGGAATTGCTTGCCCGAAAGCAGGAGACACCCGCCCTTGGCTTGCGGGTTAGCGTGACGAACACCGGTTGTTCCGGCCATTCTTACAAGATGGAATATACCGACGTCGCCCAGCCGGGCGATGAAACCGTCGAAGACAGAGGCATCATCATTTTCGTCGACCCTGGTGCCATGCTGTTTCTGATTGGCAGCGAAATCGACTATGTCGAAGACCAGTTTCAGTCGGGTTTTATTTTCAAAAACCCAAATGCCACGGCAACTTGCGGCTGCGGCGAATCTTTCAGCGTTTAAATTTAAAGCCCGGCCGGGGCGGCGGAACTGAAACGCGCCGGAACGGCCTCGGCACTGGTGTCTTTCGGACGAGCGCATTCGACCACATCCAGGGCTTCAAGCAGAATTTCTGCGCCGGCCCCATGCCGGGAGGCGCCTTCGCTTAGACATTGCCGCCAGGCCCTGGCCCCCGGAACGCCGTTAAAAAGTCCGGTAAGATGCCGCGTAATTCGACCGATGGGGACGCCTTTCCCGATTTCAGCTTCAAGGTAAGGCAGCATCGCGTGCACAACTTCTTCGCGCGAAGATGGCGGCGTCGTTTCGCCGTAAAAGCAACGATCGACATCGGCCAGCAAATAAGGATTTTGATAGGCCGCCCGTCCAATCATGACGCCATCGACATGGGACAAATGGAACGCAGCGTCTTCCAAATTCTCGATACCGCCGTTCAGGACAATTTCAAGGTCCGGAAAATCCTCTTTCAGACGATAAACGACGTCGTAACGAAGGGGCGGCACGGAACGGTTTTCCTTCGGGCTTAGGCCCTGAAGATAGGCCTTTCGGGCATGGACGATCAGGGTCCGGCATCCCGCCGCCGCCACCGCCGCGACGAAACCGACCAGAAAGTCGTAATCGTCATGGGCATCGACACCAATCCGGGTCTTGACCGTAACCGGAATCTCGACGGCCTCGCCCATGGCGCGCACGCAATCGGCAACCCGTTCGCGCTCCAACATCAGGCAGGCGCCGAAACGGCCCCGCTGAACTCGATCGCTGGGGCAGCCGATGTTGAGGTTAATCTCGTCATAGCCAAAATCTGCGCCGAGCCGGGCCGCAGCGGCAAGGGCGTCCGGTTCCGAACCGCCAAGCTGAAGTGCCAGCGGACGTTCGTCCGGGTGAAAGCCAAGAAAACGCATCCGATCCCCATGGAGGATCGCGCCCGTCGTCACCATTTCCGTATAAAGCAGCGTGTGACGCGAAATCTGCCTCAGGAAATAGCGGTCGTGACGATCCGTACGCTCCATCATCGGCGCAACGGAAATGCGCCTGGAAGGAAGGCCGGTTTTCACAAGGTCGTTTCCGGT
>CAYTAE010000045.1:0-10219 GCA_964435655.1 uncultured Rhodospirillaceae bacterium | reverse complement strand
CGCGCGCGCCAGCGGCAAGGGTTGTGATCTGGACACCAGTCTTTTCGACACGTCCCTTCACAACCTTTCCTACCTTGCCACCTGGTATCTGAACGAAGGCGTGAACCAGACCCGCGAAGCGCGCTCAAGCCATCCGTCGCTGACACCGAGCCAGCTTTACCGCACGAAAGACGGCTGGATTTTCATCATGTGCAACAAGGAAAAATTCTGGCCAAGGCTGGCGCGCGCAATCGGCCATCCGGAATGGGGCGACGACCCCGCCTTTCGCAGTTTCGCCGACCGCCTGAAACAACGGGAAAAGCTGACGGACATGCTGGACGCTGCCTTGCAGGCGCGAACGACGGCGGCATGGCTGGCCCATTTTGCGGGTCAAATCCCGGCGGCGCCCGTCTATGACGTTCGCCAGGCCCTCGACAATCCCTTCGTCCGGGAAAACGGCAACATCGGTCGCTTTCACCCCAAAACGGGGGAAAGTTTTGAAATGCTGCTTGGCCCCATCCGCGTCCCCGGAGAGACCCCACGCGCCGAACCGGCCCCGACCCTGGGCGCCGATACCGACGCGCTTCTCGAAGAACTTGGGTACGACAAGGCCCGGATTGCCACATTGCGTGAAAAAGGGGTGATTGGATGACGCGCCGCCGGGCCACGCCAACATTGGCCACTTCGAAGCCAGCCCTTTCGAAGCCGGGCGTTCCCCGCTACCGCGCCGTCGCCGCCGCCCTCGACCAGGCCATTGCCAGCGGCGAACATGCTGTCGGCACGACATTGCCGCCCGAAAAGACCCTTTGCGAAATTTTTGGCGTCAGCCGACATACGATCCGCGATGCCATCGCGCTGATTGAACGCGATGGCCTGGTGTCACGCCGTCAAGGATCGGGCACAACCGTGTGTGACGCAACGCCCGACATGCGCTACGTCCAGTCTCTGGATTCTCTCGACGAGATTTTGCAATACGCCGCCGCAACGACGCTTTGCGTACATAACATGGACGAAATGACGGTCCGGGACGCGACGGAATGCGCCCTGCTTGGTGCCAGCCCCGGCGAACGCTGGCTTCGCATCGAAGCTGTGCGTTTTGCCGGCCCCCGGATCAATGACGCCCGGAAGCACCAGCCGATTGCTTGGACGACGCTGTACCTGCCGGAACGATTCTTCGCCCTACGCGACAGGATCGGGACCGTTTCCGAAGCCATCTATCGTTTGATTGAAAAGCGTTTCGGCGCCCGGATTGCCAAAATCGATCAGGAAATAAACGCCACCGTCCTCACCGATGAAATGGCGCAGCGGCTTCGCGTCGATCCCGGCACACCGGGGCTTCACATCACGCGGCGTTATCTTGACGTGGCGGGAAGGCCTCTGGAAGTGGCCGTCAATTTGCACCCGGCAGAACGCTTTGCCTACCGGATGCGGCTACGGCGTACACACGCCTAGGTGCGCGCATCTAGCGGTAGTGCAGGACACGGTATTTATCGAATTCAATCCGCTTGCCTGGCGGAATGACGACAGTTGTCATCGGATCGCGGATAATGGCAGGGCCTTCGACGACATTGCCGGCCGCAAGCTCCTCCATCTGCCAGACCTGAAAATCCTGCCAGGCGCCTTTGTGAAACACCTTGCGCGTTTCAACATATGCCGAGGAGGACGGCTTGGCCCCAGACATGGAATGTTCGAGGATTGCCGGCTGTGGCTTTGGCGCCACCGCCTGAATGTAAAGTTCGGTAATCGAATAGCCAGCATCCTGGAAGCGCGCGCCCTCTGGATAAATTTTTGTGTACATGTCTTCGAAGGCGGCGATGACCCGATCAATATCGGCGGCGGATTTCAGCACACCAAAATCAAGCGGCGTATCAAAGCTTTCAAGCTGACCCAGATAACGGGCATAAACGCCATAGCGGAAGGAGATCTGTTTCGGATCGACGCCTTCTTGGGCCATCTCGTCCTTGGCGGCCTTTTCAAGGCCACGCCAGGCGGCATCAAGCTCCTTTGCCATGTCTGTTTTCGCAGCGTCCGCCATGCCGTTCGGCACCGTGCCGACAAAGCTGCGGTGATAGCGATGCATGTATTCCGCGCAGGCCGCCCCAAAGGCCGAAAACCCCGCCGCCCATGGAAAGGTGATGACGTTCGCCAGATCAATCCCATCCGAATAGCCCCACATATGGACAGGCCCGGCGCCGCCATAGCACAGCATGGTGAAGTCGCGGGGGTTGTAGCCTTTTGAGGTAATCATCGTCGAAGCAAGGTCGCGCATTTGCGTGTTGATCACTTCGAGAACGCCGCTGCCCGCCTCGTAAACATCAAGGCCAAGCGGCTTTGCGATGACGCGTTCGAGTTCAGACAGGGCCCGATCCTTGTCGAGATTGATCTTGCCGCCCAGGAAATAATTGGGATCGACATAGCCAAGCGCAACGTTCACATCGGTCACGGTCAGGCGATCATATTTGTAGCAGATGCCGACATCGGCCCCGGCGGATTCCGGCCCGACGCGCAGACGCTTGTAGGCATCGACCTCAATCGCCGAACCGGCACCGGAACCGCCCGAATCAATCGCCACCATCGGCAACGCCAGACGGTGGCCGGCAAAGTCCGCGTC
Source organism: uncultured Rhodospirillaceae bacterium (assembly GCA_964435655.1). Taxonomy (GTDB): domain Bacteria; phylum Pseudomonadota; class Alphaproteobacteria. The sequence continues at coordinate 7,629 of CAYTAE010000045.1, read as the reverse complement.
CTTGCGAAGGCCAAGCATGCCATCGATGATCAGGCCCACATCAAAGCTGGTGCCGCCCATGTCCGCCGTAATCGCGTTCTTGATGCCAAGCTTTTCAGAGAAAATCTGGGCCCCCATGAGGCCACCGATGGGTCCGGAGATGATTGTCTCGTAAAGGCGTGGGTAATCCATGTTGACGGCGCCGCCATAGGAAAGCAGCGTCAACAGCCGACTGTCATAGCCTTCCCCAATTGCGGCCTTCTCGACAGCAAGCAGGGATTCGCGTGTCAGTTCCGCCGCAAAGCACTGGATCAACAGGCTTTTCAGGCGGTTGTTTTCGCGTGAAACCGGCGCAACATCGGCAGACGTAACAACCGGAATTTTGCGCTCGCTTTTTTCGATAACCGCCTCGGCAATCCGCCGCGCGGCGTTTTCGTTTTCCGGGTTGGCGTAGGAATTTAGAAACAGAATGCCGATCACATCCACATTGCTGGCAAGAAGCTGTTCCACGCCCTTGCGGACATGGGCCTCGTTGACCGGGATCATGATTTCACCGGCACCCATATGAGACTGCATGAAATAGCTGCCGCCGCAGATCCGTTCGCTAATGCCGACGACGTTGCGCGGATCGACCATCGGGCGCGTGTGTTCGTGCAATTGCTGATGCAGAATTTCAGCCTGGGTCTGCCCAAGATAGGTGAGCCCGCCTTCCATGAGGCTTGCATGTTCAAAACCACGCGTCACCAGAAGACCGACCTTACGGCCGGTGCCGGTGAGAAGCGTGTTCAGCATGCCGGTCCCGGCATAGATGGCGACGCTTGCCTGGCTGTGCACGTCCGTTGATTTCAGCCCCAGATTGAGCGCTGCGTCTTCAACGGATTCAAGGTAGCTCGACGCTTCGTCTTCCCGGTTCGTCAGCGATTTGCCGATCGTAAAATCGCCACCCGGCTTGACGAGAATCGTGTCCGTCATCGTGCCCCCCGCGTCGAGGGCAAGGATGTAGTTTTTTTCGTTACCCGGTGACGCGGCGGCCTTCGCCATTAAAAAATCCCCCTGTTTTGGTCAAACGCCCGAAAACCGGACACGATTGGGCTTTTTAAGCTTTACCTCTGGCCCAGTCGGCGGTGACCTCGCCCGTCCGGTCCCGGTACCAGTCCGGCTTTTCATCCGGCAGGGGCTGGTCGACAAAATCCCGATAGAAACGGTCCAGGTCCGGCAACATCTCAAACACAATTGGATAGCCCGGCGGCACGATTTCAACCGCAAGCTGCGCGGCGCAATCCGGGCAATAATATTCGCGGATCACAACCCATTCCGGATCGGGGCAGGCCTCGGCCGGATAATAGACTTCCTGAATTTCTTCCGGCGTCTCACGCAGACGAATAAGCGCGCCCAACTTCCAGTTGGCCCGGTAATCACCAAACTCATGGCCGCAATCGCATTTCACAACACGATCGCCGCTGTCCTTGCGCACAATGTAAAGATGGTCGGCAATCCGAAGCAGGATTTTGTCTTTCCAGGACACGCGTTTTTGCAAGATTTCGAGATAGGTCCAGAACCGTTCCGGGTCTTTGTTTTCCATCTTGAGGAGCGACCGCGCATCCTCGTGACTGATGGTGCCTTCGACCAGTTGTTCGACCAGGCCTTTGTCCACCTTTGCCATCTTGTCTCTCCTAAATCGCAAAGTTGGAATCAAGGGCCCAGAAACTGCGAAACTCGTTGTCGAATTTCGCAAAGCTCATCGAACTTCGGTACATGTCCCCGACCACCTCGCTGAAACCACGGTCCAACACCTTGCGGCGTTCGTCCTGCCACCATTCGGAAACCGGACGCCCCTTGGCAAGACGCTGCTTGCGAATTTCAGCGCGCTTTGCCTCCGTCGCCGTCGCATCGATTGTCCATGTGCCGTCAGCGTTTTTGCTTGCAACGACGCCATAAACCCGGGCCGCATGCTCATAAGGCACCCAACCCATGTCGAGGTCTTCGCGGATCAGATCCAGCGGCCGTTCGATCGGGTCGCCCCAACCACCGGACGCGCCCGCCGCATTGGCCCATAAATCGTTGTTCTGCATTTCCAGTTCCGGCGGGTCGTAGTTCCAAACCTTCAGGTCATCGACTTTGAGCGTGCCGTCCGCCGCCTGTTCGATCAGTTCAAGGGCGTTGCGCGGCGTCTCGCCGCTGCCCTTGACCACCGCGTCAACATTTGTGCCCCGAGCCGTCACGGTAAACGCATTTGGCGGCGGGTAGCCGCCGCTCATGCCGATGCCCAGGAAGGTCGTGATCGCCGTGCCGCCGCCGCTGTGGCTAACGCCCAGGCGCTGGCCCGGCTCGACAATCCAGTGGACGGAAGACTGGCCAAGGCCGCCGCGATATTTCCCATGGCCACAGAAGCCCGGAAGCAGCGACCGGCCAAGATAGAAGAAGGGGGGGATCAGATATTCGAATTCCTCGGCATTGCCGACATTCGAGAGCTGCGTCCACTCGGCCCAGCACATGGGCTCGCCATCGCGGTAGCAGAAGGCTCCACGGGAAACGCCGCCAACCCATTCAAAATTCGTAAAGCCGTGCGGCGTGCCATCGGCAAGCACGCCGGAACCCTGCACGCCTTCCCAGTCACCATCCGTGGTAAAGGCCTCTTCCATGTAGCCGCGCGCGAACATGGCGCGATTCATGGCATTAAAGGCAAGGCTGTTCATCATGACAGATTGCGCCCAGATGACGGCGGTGCTGGCAAATTCATTGTCCGGGTTGTAGAGGCAGCCCCTTGGATATTTGCTTTCAACGGCAAGGTTGATCGCCGCCGTGACCTTCGTGTTATGGGAAAACGTGTTCACCATGCTGAGATAAAGCGCGCAATCGGCACCGCCCGGAAAACCGTTGAAGGCGTGATAGCCCCAGCGCGATGTGCCTTCCATGTCGACGATGACGCCGCCGCGCTCGTCAAGCTCCAGACTTTGGCGCACATGGATCAGATGGTCTTTGTCGGCATGGGGCCATATCTGCTGCATGCCTTTGTATTTTGCAATCCGAAAGGCGCAGCCTTGCTGCACGCCGGGAATCATCAGGGAATGGATGTTGTCCATGATCCGCTGGCGGCTTTCTTCGATGATCTCGCGGATGGCGCGGCGATAATAATCAAAGCCGAATTCCTCGACGATATCGTGGATCGCCTTGTGAATCATCGCACAACCGGCGAGGCGCATTTTGTCGTCGAGAATGTTCAACGACGCCGCTCGTGTGCGCCGTTTCCAAAGCGAATTCCACCAGGTCGCCTGACGAAGATTTTCCCCCGTCTTCATGGGCGGAAAAACAAATCCGTCCATAAAAGTATCGACGCTGAAGCTTGGCCAGCTGCCAGCAACCGGCGCGCCGGCCTCCATGATGTGATTCAGCCCAACCGCCCAGCCAACGACCTCGCCGGCAACAATGATCGGCACATAACAATAGGTGTCGCCCGGATGCGGCGCACCACCCGTCAGGCCGTCATCGGTCATGAAGACGTCGCCGTCCTTGATGCCGGGGTTGTCCTCGTAGCCTTCATCAATCATGTAGCGCACAGCCACCGGCATCGCCGCGCAATGGGAAAAGAAGCCGAGAGAAAGGGCCAGGGAGTCACCTTCCGGTGTCGTCAATGCCCAGAGAGATTCGCCCATCTCGCGGCCACCGGGAGACGCCGCAACGTAACGGGCCACCTCGCGCGCTGCCAGCACGCAGGAATGAATTCGTGAATAAAACCGTTCGTATTTTACCGGGTCTGAATCGCGAAGCGTCAATTCGACGACACCGCAATAATGGCCAGTGTCTTTTGTCAGCTGGTCCCGCTGTGCTAGCAATTCGCGAAGCGTAAGACCGCCCGCCCCGGACGTGTCCTCTTCACGCCGAACGGGCTTTGTCACGACATTCATCACCGCTCTCCCCGATCTTGGCGAGGCCGCAAAAAATGGCCTCAAACGCAACGCAGGCGCACCGGCTGTCATAGGCCAACGCGCAAACGCGTCACAAAAAACTCTGAAGCGTTGCTATCCTTCCTCGTTCCGAATTCCGTCCCTTCGGGGCAATGCACCGCCCAGCGGGATTTCTTTTTAAGCCCATCAGCCTTTCACGAATCCCTATTCGCGGCAAGCGCCGCAATGTCTAGAAATTGCTTGCAAAGCAGTAAAAATCTTCTCACGTTGACCTGCAATGACTGAGGCAGGCTCTCTTCTTCTCTCCCCCTATACGCTAGGGGATCGGCGGCTTTCGAACCGGCTTATCCTTTCGCCGATGGTCGTTTATTACGCCTTGGACGGGTTTTCGAACGACCTGCTTTTTTCCCATCTTTCGAAATTCGTGATCGGCGGCTTCGGCCTCGTCTTTACGGAAGCGGCTGCGGTTGAAAAACGCGGGCGCATCAGCCATGGCGACCTTGGCATCTGGAAAGACGCCCACATCGCGCCACTGAAGCGCTTTACGGATTTTGCACGCGCCCATGGGACGCTTTCCGGGGTGCAGCTTGCCCATGCCGGCCACAAGGGAAGTTATCAACGCGCCTTTGAAGGCTACCAGCCATTGGGGGATGCCGATGCCGCGCGCGGCGACCCGCCATGGGAAACGATTGCGCCATCGGCCATGGCCTATGTGCCCGGTGGCCCAACCCCGCGCGAAATGTCCCTGGACGATATCGAAATGGTGCAGGCCGCCTGGCAGGCAGCAGCCCGGCGCAGCGTCGAAGCCGGCTTTGACGTTCTGGAAATTCATGGCGCGCACGGCTATTTGCTGCATGAATTTCTTTCCCCACTGACCAATCACCGCACCGACGGCTATGGTGGCGACCGCAAAGGGCGAATGCGGTTTGTCCTGGAAACCACCGCGCGCATCCGCAGCGTCTGGCCGAAAGACCGGCCGCTTTTCTTCCGCATGTCCGTCGTCGACGGCATCGAAAAGGGCTGGTCGATGGAAGATTCCATCGCCCTTACGGAAGCATTAAAAGCGATCGGCGTTGATGCCATCGATTGTTCATCCGGCGGCACGGCGACCCTTGGCCGCAAAGACGGGCTGCCCCGTGGACCGGGGTTTCAGGTGCCGCTGGCAGAAGGCCTGCGCAAGGCAACCGGCGTGCCAAGTGTTGCCGTCGGCCTGATTACCGAACCGGAACAGGCGGAAGCCATCTTGCAGGAAGGCCGCGCCGATCTGATCGCCATCGGTCGCGCCGCCCTGGACGATCCGAACTGGGCGCTTCACGCCACGCTGGCCCTTGGCGACCGGCTGGATTATTCGGCCTGGCCGCCGGAATATGGCTGGTGGCTGGAACGTCGCGCCAGAACCGCCGCCAAGGCCGGTCAAAAGAAGTAGCCGTCCCGTTTTACGTGCCGGCCCGTTCTCCGGGCAGCGTTTCCGATGGCTAAAACGCGTCTTTCAGGCGGTTAAACTGAATTAATTCAGAAATTTCTTTTGCAAATTCTACCGAACTTAATCTTGCCAGCAACGCAAACGCTGCCTGATAGCTGACCGGGCCACCATTGGATGTGATGACGTTTTTATCCACGACCACATTTTTGTCATATTGCACATGAATGGCCGGATAGGCCTTCGCAAGGTCCTTTTCGCCACCTGCCCAGGTTGTCGCCTTTTTTCCATCAAGAACCCCCGCCGCGCCAAGCAGGAACGCACCGGAACAATTGCTGGCCATCCAGGACGCGGACTGATTTTGTTTTTGGATGAAGGCAATGAGGTCCTGATTCTTCAAAAAACCATCCATCTCATACGCGCTTGGAACGATCAACACATCAAGGGTGAGTGGATCGTAAATGGTTTTGTCGGCAAGGATGGTTAGCCCCTCTTCTGAAACCACTTCCCTGTTTTTCGCCGCAGAAATCACCACGATTTCGTAAGACGAAAACCATGCTTTTTTCGTCGCCGCGCCAAAAACTTCAATGGGCGCCGTTGCATCGCTTGTCAAGAAGCCCTCAAAAACCAAAATACCAATTTTTGAGGATGCCGCATTTGCAGCAGCCGAAAATGTCAGCACAAAACCAAGAACAGCAAGCGCCCTAAAAAAACATCGACGGTTCATTCATCTTTCTCCTGGTTCATTTGGTCAGGGGTTTTTCAGCGCCTTCGCACGCAATTCCGCCAACGCGTCCGGATTGACCATGGACGACAGATCGCCGGGATCGATCCCAAGACAGGCGGCGCGCACAACCCGGCGCATGATCTTCATGGACCGAGTCTTAGGCAGATCGGCGACAAAAACAATGTCTTTCGGCAAAAAAGCCTTGCCATGGCCGGCGACAACCGCGTCGGAAACTTTTTTCTTCAGGGCCTCGTCCCCTGTCTCGCCCGCAGCCGGCACGCACACGCAAACAACGACCGATCCCTTGATGTCGTCCGGCACGCCGACGGCGGCGGCCTCGGCAACCAGGCCGGTCTCAAGAATGACGCCTTCGATTTCAGCCGGGCCGGTCCGCTTGCCGGCGACTTTTAACGTGTCGTCGGAACGGCCCAGGATGTACCACATGCCGTCTTCGTCGATGGCCGCCCAATCGCCCTGACGCCAAAGATTGGGGAAGGTGCTCCAATAGGTTTCGATGTAGCGGTCCGCGTCCTTCCACAAACCCCGCGACAAACCGATGGAAGGCAGGCGCAACACCAGTTCGCCGACCTGGCCGGGCGCGATGGCCTTGCCCGCGTCGTCCACGACGTCAGCCCCCATGGCCGGCATCGGCGCATTGAACGAACAGGGTTTCAACGGCAGCGTCACGATGCTGCCGATGATCGCGCCGCCAATTTCGGTGCCGCCGGAAATGTTCAGGATCGGCACTTTTTCCTTGCAGATGTGATGAAAAAACCACCGCCAGGAATCCGGCGTCCACGGCTCGCCGGTCGAGACCGTGATGCGCAGGGAAGACAGATCATATTTTTCGGCAAATTCCGCACCATGGGCCATGAAAATGCGAACGATCGTCGGCGCGATGCCGAGGAAGCTTGCCTTGTGATCCTGAACCAGACGCCAGATGCGACCTTTGTCCGGGTAATCCGGCGTGCCTTCCACCAACACCATCGTCGCGCCGGCAAAACCCGCCAGCAGCACTTCAAGCGGGCCAACCACCCAACCCATGTCGCTGATCCAGAGAATGCGATCGCTTTGTTTGAAATCCTGACAGAGCACGAAATCGGCAACGACCTTGGTCAGGAAACCGCAATGGGAATGGACCGTCCCCTTCGGCTTGCCCGTCGTGCCGGACGTGTAGACGACCATGAAGGGCGCTTCGGCGTCCATGACTTCCGTCGGCACATCCGTCGGCATGTCGGCTGTCAGTTCCGACCACCAATGGTCGCGCGCGGCGTTCCACGGAACCGTCTCGTCGGACTGCTTTAGAACGACGACACTGTGAACGGAGGGTGTCTCGTCGAGGGCCTCGTCGAGGGTGGCCTTCATCCTCACGCGTTTGCCGCGACGGATGGCCGTGTCCACCGTGAGGACCGCTTTCGCCTCGCAATCGCTCAAACGCACGGCGATGGCCTGTTTTCCAAAACCGGAGAAAAGTGGCACGACAATGCCGCCGATCTTGGCGATGGCAAGAAGGGCGGCGGAAACTTCCGGAACCATCGGCATGAAGAGACCGACCGCATCCCCCTGTCGGGAAGCCACATAGGCGAGACTCCCGGCCA
>CAYTAE010000044.1:0-10317 GCA_964435655.1 uncultured Rhodospirillaceae bacterium | reverse complement strand
TACAGACGCCCTGCGAAATATCGCTGGTGGGACCATACGCTGCCCCTTCGACTTTCGCCAATGAATTTGTATAACCTCATGAAAACCTGCCGTTTTCTTTTGGTATTGGAGGTTTTTGCGTAGGGTTTTTACGGAAAAACCCGGTGTTGGCGCGAGATGTGGTATGAAAAACCTTCTTCGAACTCTAGATGTGGCGGAATTTCGATTGCGACGCGCTGCTTTCCTGATGCTGCTGGCGATGATGTGGCCCTCCCTGTTGTCGGCAGAACCCGCCGTCTCGGGTGTGCGCGCGGCCGAGCACCTTTCCATGACCCGCTTTGTTCTCGACCTTTCAGAGAAGGTTGATTTCGAGGTCTTTACCCTTGCTAAGCCTTATCGGGTGGTCATCGATTTTCCGGAAATGGATTGGCGCATTCGTCCAAACGCCCTTGGTGCAGGGAAGGGGCTGATTGGGGGCTTCCGTTTTGGCCTTTTCACGTCCAGCACGTCGCGTGTGGTGCTGGATGTCAAAAAACCGGTTGCCGTGCGGAAGGCCTTCCTCCTCAACCCAGTCGGGCAGCATGGCTACCGTTTCGTTCTCGACCTCGAAGCGGTCAGTGAGACAAATTTCAAGAAAAGCCACGGCAAGGCCGCGCGTCCAAAATCGAAAAAAGTTGCCTTGGCCGTTGCGCCACCTCCAAAAAATGGAGCGAAGCCACTGATTGTCCTTGATCCGGGTCATGGCGGCGTGGACCCAGGGACGCACAGCCGTTCGGGCGTTCTTGAAAAAACGGTTACGTTGGCCGTCGCCAGAAAATTAAAAAAACAGCTGGAAGCGACGGGTCGTTACCGCGTCATGTTGACCCGGAATCGGGATATTTTTCTATCCCTTCGTCGACGGGTTGCGATTTCCAGAGCGGCGGGCGCGGCCCTGTTTATCTCGCTTCATGCGGATGCGCACCGCAGCGCCAAGACTCGTGGCGCCTCGGTCTATACGCTTTCGGAAAAGGGTTCGGACAAAGAGGCGGCGGCCTTGGCCGCCAAGGAAAACAAGGCGGATATTATTGCCGCTCTCGATTTTGCGGATTATCCGGACCCGGTGTTGACGAACATTTTGATCGACATGTCGCAGTGGCAATCGCTGAAGTCGTCGCTGAAATTCGCTAATTTAGTTATAAAGGAGATGGGCAAAGTGACGCGCCTAATTCGAAACACGCGCCGGTCGGCCGGATTTGCGGTTTTAAAAGCCCCGGACGTTCCTTCTATCCTGGTCGAGATGGGCTATCTTTCAAACCGCACGGAAGCGAAACTTCTGCAGGAGCGGGCCCATCAGACCCGGTTGGCGGACGCGCTTGTAAAAGCGGCGGACCGCTATTTCTATGGGCGTGATTTTTAATGTACACAGCATGTTCCGGTCTTTCGGCCGGGAGCCATTTGTTGGGGTGTGATGCGACGTCTCGTCTTTAACCTGTTCGCCGTTGTTGCGTTCGTCGCCTTTCTTGGCGTCGTGGGCGTGCTTGGCGTCTTCTTTTATTTCGGAAGGGGCCTGCCGGACTACCAGCAATTGGCGGATTACGAACCCCTGGCCGTCACGCGGTTTCATGCGGGGGATGGACGGCTTTTGGCCGAATATGCGGTCGAGAAACGGGTTTTTGTGCCCATGACCGCCATTCCAAAGCGAGTTGTGAAGGCGTTCCTTGCCGCTGAAGACAAGAATTTTTATGACCATTCCGGCATTGATTTCACCAGTGTTCTCCGTGCGATCATCGATAACCTTGCCCATCTTGGTCAAAACCGCCGGCCAAAGGGGGCTTCGACCATCACCCAGCAGGTGGCAAAAAACTTCTTGCTGACGAACGAGCTGAGCCTGGACCGCAAAATCAAAGAGGCAATCCTGGCATTTCGGATTGAGCATGCCTTTTCGAAAGACCATATCTTCGAGCTGTATCTGAACGAGATTTACCTTGGCCTGGGCTCCTATGGGGTTGCTGCCGCCGCTTTAAATTACTTCGATAAGTCCTTGGATAAGCTATCTATTTCCGAGGCGGCCTATCTTGCCGCCCTTCCCAAGGCACCAAACAACTACCACCCGGTTCGCAAAGCCGAGGCGGCGCGCGCACGCCGCAACTGGGTAATTGAGCGCATGGCCTCCCAAGGCTTCATTAGCCGCTCGGAAGCGAAGGCGGAGAAGGCAAAGCCCCTGGATGTGGTGCGTAAGAGCGGCACGGCCGACCTTGCCAAGGCCGATTTCTTCGTTGAAGAAGTGCGCCGCAAGCTGCTGGAACGCTATGGCAAGGACGGGCTTTACCATGGCGGGCTTTCCGTGCGCACGACTCTGGACCCCAAGCTTCAACACAATGCCGAAGCGGCGTTGCGTGCCGGTTTGATCGCCTATGATCGCCGTCATGGCTGGCGAGGGCCGGTTGCCAGTCTTGAAGTGGGGCCCGCCTGGCCGCAATTGCTGGCTGCTGTGGGCAAGCCCGATGGGCTTGACCCGTGGCGTCTGGCACTGGTGCTGAACCTGGATGCGGATGCGGCATGGATCGGGTTTGAGGATGGCAGCCTTGGCAAGGTGCCCTTGAGCAAGATGGCTTGGGCGCGGGCGTGGCTGAAGGGCGAATTTCTTGGCCCGAAGGTGCAAAAGCCTTCGGACGTTCTGCATATCGGCGATGTCGTTGCGGTGGAGGCGGATCGTGCGCCGGTAAACAAGGTAACGCCGCCGCCCGGGACCTACGGCTTGCGCCAGATTCCAGAGATCGAAGGGGCGCTCGTCGCCATGGACCCGCATACGGGGCGGGTGCTTGCCATGACCGGTGGCTTCAGTTTCGAAAAATCGGAATTCAATCGTGCAACACAGGCCATGCGACAACCCGGTTCCGCCTTCAAGCCGTTTGTCTATCTGGCGGCGCTCGATGCGGGTTTTACGCCGTCGAGCCTGATCCTTGATGCGCCATTTGTGATCGACCAGGGGCCGGGGCTTGGGAAGTGGAAGCCGATGAATTATGGCGATAAATTCTATGGTCCCAGCACGATGCGCCTCGGCATCGAAAAATCCCGTAATTTGATGACGGTCCGTCTTGCCCAGACGATTGGCATGGATGCCGTTACGGACATGGCTCGGCGTTTCGGCATCGTGGAGAACATGCCGCCTGTTCTTTCGATGGCGCTTGGCGCAGGTGAGACGACATTGCTTCGGCTGACAAACGCTTACGCGATGTTGGTCAATGGTGGCAAACGCCTGCAGCCAGCCTTTGTCGATCGCATTCAGGACCGTCACGGAAAAACAATTTTTCGTCAGGACAGCCGCGAATGCGAAAATTGTGCAGTTCGCCAGTGGCTGGATGAAGACATGCTTGGGGAAGGGGAGATTCGCAGCGTGCCATCCCTCTCGGACGTTCCGGAAATTCCAAATGTCCGAGAACGCGTTGCCGATCGAGGTTCTGCCTATCAGGTTGTTTCCATGTTGGAGGGGGTTGTCCAGCGTGGCACTGGTCGCACGGTCCGGTCGATCCGCAAACCCCTTGCCGGTAAGACGGGGACGACGAATGAAAGTATCGATGCCTGGTTTATCGGGTTCACGGCAGATCTTGTCGTGGGCGTTTTCGTCGGGTGCGACGTGCCGCGGTCGCTGGGCCGGCGTGAAACGGGGGCCCGGGCCGCCGCACCGATCTTTCGTGATTTTATGGCCGCTACCCTGCGTGGCAAGGCGGCCGTACCGTTCCGCATTCCGCCGGGGATTCAACTGGTTCGTGTGAACGCGCAAACCGGATTGCCGGCCAGGGCCGGGGATCGCAAGGTCATTCTTGAAGCCTTCAAGCCGGGGACGGAGCCGAAAGAACGCGCGCCGGTGCTTGACGGCACCGGCGGGGTTGGGACGCCGGTCGTTCCTAAGGACGGCACGGGCGGCTTGTATTAAAGAACGGCGAAACATTGGGAGATAAACATGCGGGCCGAGACGGAAACCTGTGCAGAAGCCATTCGGCAGTCGCTTGGACTGCTAAGGAGGCATCTTTGACTGGGACAATGCCCTTAAGCGCTTTGATGAATTAACCAAAGAGGCGGAAAACCCCGCCCTTTGGGACAAGCCAGAACAGGCTCAGGCCCTCTTGAAAGAACGCACCCGGCTGGAGGCGGCGATCAATTCCTGCCGTGAGATCGAACGGGAACTTGCCGATCAGTTCGATCTGATTGCCCTTGGCGAAGCGGAGGAAGATGAGGAAGTCGTTGCCGAAGCCGAAGCGGCGCTTGCGGCCCTTCGCGAGCGCACCGCAAAGCTTGAGCTTGAAAGCCTGCTTTCGGGTGAGGCCGATGCGAACGATTGTTTTCTGGAGGTTCACGCCGGTGCCGGGGGTACCGAGTCTCAGGATTGGGCGGAAATGCTGCTTCGGATGTATGTTCGCTGGGCGGAACGCCATGGCTTTAAGGCCGAGTGGCTGGCGGAGAGCCCGGGCGAGGAGGCGGGGGTTAAATCGGCGACCATCCGGCTTACCGGCCTGAATGCCTTTGGCTGGCTGAGGACGGAAAGTGGCGTCCACCGTCTGGTGCGGATATCTCCCTTTGACGCCAGTGCGCGGCGGCATACGAGTTTTGCTTCTGTCTGGGTTTATCCGGTGATCGATGACGCCATTGACATCGACATTCAAGACAAGGATTTGCGAGTTGATACCTATCGCGCCTCGGGTGCGGGGGGGCAACATGTCAACAAAACCGACAGCGCCATCCGTCTGACTCATCTGCCAAGCAGCATTGTTGTGCAATGTCAGTCAAGCCGGTCCCAGCACCGCAATCGGGCCGAAGCGATGAACATGCTGCGCGCGCGTCTCTACGAACTTGAACTTCAAAAACGCGAAGAAGAGGCGGAAACGAAGTCCGTGCAAAAACAGGAAATCGGATGGGGACATCAAATTCGTTCCTACGTCTTGCACCCCTATCAGATGGTGAAAGACTTGCGAACTGGTGTTGAAACCGGCAACGCGCCGGCGGTGCTTGATGGCGATCTAGACGCCTTTCTGTCTGCCTCTCTGGCCCAACGCGTCGGGGCGGCTGCGAAGTCGAATTAGAGGGCTTTGATTGCCGCGATGACCGCGTCCACATGGTCTTTTACCTTCACCTTTCGCCAGATGTTGCGCAGGGTGCCTTTTTCGTCGATCAAAAAGGTTGTGCGTTCAATCCCCATGAAGCTGCGGCCATAGAGGCTTTTCTTTTTCCACACGCCATAGGCCTGAATGGTTTCGCCGTCCTCGTCGGATAGTAGGGTGAAAGGGATGTCGTATTTTTCCTTGAACCTGTCATGACGCGCGACGCTGTCCTTCGAAACACCGATGATTTCGACCTTTTTTCGCTTGAGGGCAGGGAAGGCGTCTCTGAAATCGCAGGCTTCCTTCGTACAGCCCGGCGTCAAATCCTTCGGATAGAAATAAAGAACGACTTTCTTTCCACGCAGGCTTTTCAGGGAAAGCGTACCCCCGCCATCGGTCGGCTGCGTAAAATCGGGAGCCTTGTCACCGGGTTCAAGGGGCATCGGATGTTCCTTTCTCATTTGGGGCAAGTTGCTTCGCGGGCGTGGTCAGCATGGCGTCGAACTGGCGACGAACGCTTTTGGCGGTTTCTTCGATGCGGATTTTCAGGTGGTCAAAATCCTTACACGAAACGGAGCGGATCAAAGCTTGGCGCAGTCCCTCGGGAAGCTCACTTTCCTCGAAAGGGCCATCAAAGGAAAGGCGCAACAGTCCGATCAGGCGATTCCAGAAACGGGACGCTTCGATCAGTCCCTCGATTGTTTCGGGTGCCAGGATGCCGGCATCGCGCATGCGTTTAAGCGTAATTAGCGTGTTTGTTGAGCGAATTTCCGGGGGCCGCGCAACATGGGAAAGGGCAAGATACTGGCATAGGAATTCGACATCAATCAGGCCGCCAGGGCGATCCTTCAGGTCCCAGAAGTTTTTTCCCGGCCGTTGTCGCGCGATGCGTTCGCGCATATCGGCGATGTCGCGGATCAGCGTTTCCTGTGGGCGTGCCCGGTGCAGGGCCGTGTCGATGACCTTTTCCGCCGCCGCGCATAAAACCTTCGGACCGGCAATCATCCGTGCCCGGGTAAGCGCCTGAAATTCCCACGTCCAGGCGGTGTCGTGAAAGTATTTTTCAAAGGCGGTGAGGCTGATCGCAAGTGGGCCGGCCTCTCCGGAAGGCCGCAGTCGCATATCGGTTTCATAAAGCCGGCCTTCGCCGGTAAGCGACGTTAGCGCCGAGTTCAAGGCCTGGGTCAGGCGGGTGAAATAGTGACTTGGTGACAATGCGCGATTGCCATCTGACAGCGTTGCATCCTTCGGCACGTCATAGATGCATACAAGGTCCAGGTCGGATTGGAAGGTAAGTTCGCGCCCACCAAGCTTGCCCATGGCGATGATGGCCATGCCGTTGCCGGGAAATTTTCCGTGTCGCGTTTCGATTTCCTTCTCGACATGCGCAAGCAAGGCCGTAACGACCGTATCGGCAATGTCCGAGAGCGGCAATCCAGCTTCGTCCGAAGGCAGCTGATTGCGAAGCACCTGCACACCGATCCGGAATTTCCAATCGTTTGTCCATCGTCGTGAGATGTCGAGCACATCCTGAAAGTCGCGGGCCTGTTGGAGAGCTTCTTCCAGCCCTTCTTCCAGGCGCGCCTTCGGTGGTGGTGGGTCAAAAAAACCTTCTTCCAGCACTGCGTCGAGGGTGATCGGGTGGCGGCTTAGACTGTCGGCGAGGCTGGGCATGCTTCCCATGATCTCGGCGACAAGATCAAGAAGCAGCGGGTTTGCCTGGAAAAGCGAAAACAGCGACACGCCTGCCGGTAGTTTTGAAAGAAATTCATCAAACTTCATGAGGGCGGCGTTCGGATTGACGGTCTTTGCAAAAGCCTTCAACAGGGTTGGCATCAGCTCGGTCAGAATCTGACGCGCTCGTTCGGCGCGCGTGGCGCGATAGCGACCGTGATGCCAGGCGCGAATTACCGAGGCGGCGTTCGATGCATCTTGAAACCCCATTCTTTCCAGGGTTTCCAGTGTCTCCGGGTCATTTTCGCCGCCGGTGAAGACAAGCTTTCCTTCTTTCGTTCCAAGGGCGGGGGCTTCCTCAAACAGGGAGGCGGAATGGCCGACGACCCGGGTTAAATGGCGGTTTATTTCAGCTTCGAAAGCGTTCGTGTCGTTATGCCCAAGAAAAATAGCGATCTCGCAAAGCGCATCAGCGTCCTTGGGAAGCGTATGGGTCTGTTTGTCGTCGATCATTTGCAGACGGTGTTCGACCCGGCGAAGGTAGAAATAGCTTTCGGTTAATTCCTTTGCGGTCGTTTTCTCGATGCGTCCGGCATCGGCCAATTCGCGTAGCGCCGCGCAGGTCTTGCGTGCGCGTAATTTTGGTTCGCGGCCGCCCCAGATGAGTTGCTGTGTTTGAGTAAAAAGTTCAATTTCTCGGATACCACCGCGGCCAAGCTTCACATTGTGGCCGGCAAAGGCAATGGCGTGACCGCCGCGATGGGTTTCGATCTGGCGTTTAATGGAATGGATGTCTTGAATGGCGGCAAAGTCGAGAGACTTCCGCCAGAGAAAAGGCCGTAGGCCTTCCAGAAATTTACTTCCCGCTTTGATGTCACCGGCCACCGGGCGCGCCTTGATGAAGGCTGCGCGTTCCCAGTTCTGCCCGGCGCTTTCGTAATAGCTTTCGGCGGCGGCAACGGAAAGGGCGATCGGAGTCGCCCCGGGGTCCGGGCGCAGACGAAGGTCCGTTCGAAAAACATAGCCGTCTTTGGTTCTCTCCTCGAGAATGGTGACGAATGCACGCGTGAAGCGTTCGAAGAAACGCTGCATGTTTCCATCGCCTAAAAAACGAACGTGCTCGGCCTCATAGAGAACGATCAGGTCCACATCACTAGAATAATTCAGTTCATGTGCACCCAGTTTTCCCATGGCCAAGACGATAAAACCGGAATCCAGGGCAGGGTTTTCCGGTTTGGCGAGTGCCAGTTTTCCATCCTTTGCCGCGCCGCGAAGCAACACATCGACGGTCACACGAAGAGTCATGTCGGCGAAGTCACTTAAAACCCTCATGACCTCTTCTGTTGGCCAAAGACCTGCAATGTCGGCAAGGCCGACCAAAAGGGCCGCCCGGCGTTTTGCCACGCGAAGCAGGCATTTCAGTGTTGCTTCATCGGTAAGGCCCACGGTTTCTTCATGCAGCCAATTCTGCAACTGGCTGGCGGCGGTTTCTGGGCCGGTGGCGACCAGATCGCAGAAGAACGCCGGTTCCTTTAAAAGGCAGTCCCCAAGATAGGGGCTGTTGCCGAAGACGGCGTCGAGGACTGCCCGTCCGGCCCGGGTCTCGGCAAAGTTTTCGGCAAAGTTTTTTAATGGCCCGTCTGCCAGGCGCTTTGCCCCCTCGCACCAGCGTTCGCGCCCAATGGCAGTGCGCTCGGCATTGCCCGGTCGGGGCCAAGCATCAATGTTGGACAAGAGGGGTGGTTGCCGCATAGTTTTTAACTGCTTCTCACTTTGGCGCATTACATATGAGTTTCGCGTGATTTTCCGCACCTCAAAAATATTCCTTAGAATAGTCGGCTTTGCGGCTTTCGTCTTTTTTGTCGCGATCTTGGGTTTGGGTCTGCGCCTTTCCGCTGGGCCGATCTCCCTAGCTTTTTTGAAAGGGGATGTCGAGACCGCCTTGAGCGAGGGAGATGGCGGCTATCAGCTTCGTATGGACGGATTGCTGCTTACCTGGGAAGGCGTCGCCGGTGGCCTAGGTTTTGCGGCGATTGGGGCGCGGATAACGGATGAGGATGGTGGGCGCATCGGCGAAGTGCCGAAGGCAACGATGGGGCTTAGTTTTCGTGCCATGATTCACGGCGTTCTGGCGCCCACCCACATTCGGGTGGAACAGCCTGTGCTCCATCTATTGCGGCGCCTGGGAAC
Organism: uncultured Rhodospirillaceae bacterium; assembly: GCA_964435655.1. Classification (GTDB taxonomy): domain Bacteria; phylum Pseudomonadota; class Alphaproteobacteria. The sequence continues at coordinate 1,396 of CAYTAE010000044.1, read as the reverse complement.
GGCTGAGACAGCCCAGGTGGCGGTGGTGGCTGAAGATGCAACCCTCGCCGGGCTGGTTGCCGGTTTGTTGGGAGCCGGTCTGCACGGAACGTCGGCGGCGTCACACCCGCTCGGCTATCTTTCGGAATTTCGTCTGATTGGCGCGAATATCACGATAGATGATCAGGTGTTGGAGACGTCCTGGCATGTGCCCCGGATGGATCTTGCTCTTTACCGAGATGAAGAAGAAATTTCCGGCGATTACGCCGCCGAAATCGAACTTTCAGGAAAACGTGCCCGCTTTACCGGCAGCATTCATTATCCGTATCTGGTCGGCAAGCTTCGCGTTGGAATCGATTTCCACGAAATTGAACCGGCGATGTTTGCCGTCGAGGCAACGCCGCTTCGCCATCTGACCGGTCTAAAAATTCCGTTGAGTGGTAACGTCAGCCTTTCGCTTTTTCCAAATGGCCGGCTGGATGAGGCGAGGTTTGACCTTTCCAGCAGTGAAGGGCGCATCTTCATTCCGAATGTTTACGATGACGGGTTAAAAATCGCCTTTGCGAAATTAAACGGAACGATCAGTGGCGGTCTGGAGAAATTGGTCATCGAAGAATTTTTTGTCGATCTCGGTGGGCCAAGCATCAAAATATCCCTGCGTGAAAATCGCGAAGGAAAAAAACGTCTTCTTCATGGTGACGTTGAAATCCTTAGCATGCCAATTGACGATTTGCCGCAACATTGGCCGTTGGGGTTGTCTGACAACACACGGCAATGGATCGACGAGCAGCTTGCTTTTGGCAATATTAAAGAGACGCGTGCTGTTTTTTCTGCCGTGGTTAACCTTGAAAAAGAACCGTCTTTCGAAATTACAAAATTAAAAGGAAGCATGACCTATTCCGGCATTGATACGATTTATATGTCCGGCTTTCCGGCCGTGGTTGGGGCCGGTGGAACGGGAAGCTTCGACCTTAAAACTCTCCGTCTGGCATTGACAGAGGGAACCCATGAAGGGCTGATTCTGGCGAAGGGTGGCGTGCATATCTTTGGCCTTGAAACCGAGGACCCTTACGCGCGGGTTGACGTAACCGTTGCCGGCCCTGCTCGCCGTGCCCTGGAACTTCTTGACCATGAAAAGCTTCGTTATCTCGAAAAGATGGAACTTTCGCCGGATCGCTTCGAAGGCGAAGCCTTGGTTCGCCTTTTCCTAGAGTTTCCACTGCTTGAGGACCTTGCGCTTGAAGACATCAAGGTTGGGGCCGACGCCACACTTCACGCGCTTTCCTTTACAGACGCCATCCCCGGCGTGGATCTTCGCAAAGGGGATGTGCAGCTAAAACTCGAAGGGTCGTCGCTTTCCATGGCTGGCCGTGGCGAAGTTGGAGGCGTGTCCGCCGAGATCACATGGAAAGAAAAT
>CAYTAE010000043.1:1700-10516 GCA_964435655.1 uncultured Rhodospirillaceae bacterium | reverse complement strand
GCAATGTCGCCGCCCAGTCCAATCTGGGCTTCATGTACAAATATGGCAATGGCGTGTCTGCGGATCCGGTGCAGGCTTACATGTGGTCAAAAGTGGCGGCTACGGGCGGCGCGGCTTTTGCCGAAGAGAATCTCATCACCTTCGCCGAGGGCATGACGGAAGATGGCATCGCGCGCGCCGAACGGCTTGCTGCGGCCTGGCTGGAGGCTCATCCAGCCGCTGCCGGGTCCAGGGAAACGCCTTAGGCGTTTTGAACTCGACCGTTTTGAAAAATATCTGAAAAGTGGCTCCCCTTCGTGAAGGCATACCGAACTTTGTGTCGCTCGCCGGAGCCAGAGTTTCGGCTGATTTTTGAGGAAATTAGCGGCTTTTTCCGGCGTAAAAACTTAACCTTAGGACACAATTAGTCTGGATCAGATGGCTCCATTATTTTTTGGTGGTAGTCGTGCAGTTGCTGATCGCGAGAGGTATCGGCAAACTTTTAAGCCATTGGAGCTTTGTCGATCCTTTTGCGCGCGGATGGAGATGTCACTTAGCCGTCTAAGCTATTTGATTGGGCCTGTCGCAACCGGGTTAGGAATTCCACAAGAAATGCGGTGCTGAGCCCGAAGACCAACAATCCGTTGGCGGCCGACAGGCCGGAAAGCAAACGCCATTCCGCAGCCAAGACAATGTCGCCAAAGCCAAGCGTTGTGAAGGAGACCACCGAGAAGTAGCGTGCCGGTTCAAAGGCGTCGAAAGTACCAAGCATCAGAAACGTTCCCGCCCATATCTAAACGCCAACGCTGTGAGCGGCCATCAGTCACAAGATCACGCCAATGAGAGCGGAAACGGTCCGTGGCCCATGCGACGGACGGACCAGCCAGGTGCCGATCTGCGTCAACACCGCGGGCCCCGCTGATGAAGATGGCTTCGACAATGACCGTCATTGATATGACAAGCGATCCAATGGCCAATTGAACAATCATGTCCTTTGTTCCCGAAAGGTTTTCAAAAGCCACACATAATTAACAAGCACTCGCAAAATCCAGCAATTTGAAGTAAGAAGGTTTGTGCGGTGCTGAAATCGAGGCGTCATGATCTTGACCCGAGGCGCAATCATAACGCTGGGCATGCTTGGCCTGCTCGCCGGATGCGGGGAGGAACCTGAAGGCAAGGCCGATGAGCGCATCCGGGCGATCAAATCCTACACGGTCAGCGAACCCGCCGGCAGGGATGTGCGGCGCTATTCCGGCAGGATTGCGCCGTTGAACACATCCGCCTTGAGCTTTGCGGTCTCCGGTACGGTCGCGACAGTTGCGGTCAATCCCGGTGACCGTTTCGTGGCGGGGCAAATTCTGGCCACGCTCGACCCCAAACCGCTCGAACTGGAAGTGCAAGCGGCACAAGCTCATCTTGCGTCGGTGCAAGCCAATTATACCGACAAAGAAGGCGCGCTCGATCGCAAGCGCCAGCCTTTTGACAAGGAATGGGCGGTCAAGGCGGCTCTCGACCAGGCGCGGACGGCGTTCTATGCGGCGAATCTCACCCTTGCCCGATCCAAATTGGGCATTGCGGAACGGGACCTTGCCAACACACGCTTGACTGCCCCCTTCGACGGGGTGGTGGCAAGCCGCGACGTGGAACCGTTTGAGGAAGCGTCCACCGGCCAGGTAATCCTTCTGATCAACTCCGAAGGCGCGCTTGAGGCTGATCTATTTGTTCCCGACAGCGTTATTTCACGGCTTACGATCGGCGCGCCGGCCACCGTTAACGTCTCGACCATACCCGGCTGCGGCTGCATCGGACGGATCACGGAGATCGGCACGACCTCGGGTTCCGCCAATGCGGTGCCGGTGACGGCGGCGCTTCTCGAAAGTCGGCCGGAAGTGCTGCCGGGCATGTCGGCCGAGGTCAGCGTGGTGTTGTCCGGCGTCAACCACGGGTTTCTGGTACCGCTGACGGCGATCGCGCCGGGCGACGAGGCGGCGCGCGGCTATATCTTTAAGTACGACGTCGAGGCGGGCGCAGTCCGCAAGGTTCCGGTCCGAGGCGGCGAGAGAGTCGCCCAGAATCTTGTCGAGATTGTCGAAGGCGTCGCGCTCGGCGACATCATCGCGGCGGCCGGGGTTAGCCTGCTCAGGGACGGCCAGCGCGTTAAGCTGCTGGGCGAGTAGCGCCCCGATGAACCTCGCTAAGCTTGCACTCGACCATTCGCGTATCACGATCATTGCGATGCTGGTGATCGTGGCGCTCGGCCTCTCGACCTATCTCATCTATCCCAGCGCGGAAGACCCGACGATCAAGATCCGCAGTGTCAGCGTGACCGCCTCCTTTCCCGGCATGTCGGCCGAACGCATCGAAGACCTGATCGCCGTGCCCTTGGAAGCTGCAATGCGGGAAATCGCCGAGATCGATGAAATCACCTCCATCTCCAAGACCGGATCGGTCAAGCTGAAGCTGGAGATCCGCGACGAAGTGAGCGACCTGGACTCGGTCTTTCAGGACATTCGCAACAAGGCCGAAGACGTCAAAAAGGATCTGCCGGAGGGCACCCAGAGTCTTTTCGTCAACGATGAGGAGGGCCTTACCGCCATCGCCACCATCGCGCTGTGGTCGGACGGTTTTTCGCTGGCCGAGATGCGTGACGTGGCGCGCGACACCCGGGACCTGCTCTATAGCCTTAAGGGCTTCAAGAAGATCGAGATCCTTGGAGTCCAGGAGGAGCGGGTCTATCTGGAGATCACGCCGACAAAGCTGGCTGAATTTGGCGTCTCGCCGCAGGAGATCTTCAGCGCGCTGGCGCAGCAGAACATCATCGAACCCGGCGGGGAGATCGTCGCTGGGGGACGGACGGTGGTGCTCGAACCCTCGGGCAATCTCGGCTATGCCACCTTTCAGCCGGATTTGATCGAGGCGGCGGTCGAAAGCGCCGTCTCCAACGTCTATCAGACCCTCGCCATCGTGCTCACCGTGGTAATGGTGTTTCTGGGGCTCAGGATCGGCCCCTTCGTGCCGGTGCTCTATACCTTCCTCTTCGGCATCTCGACGCGTGGACTGACTGCGCATCGCATGCATACGCCTTCGAAGGTTTGATGCGCGAGGGGCGGTCAGAGCGTTGAATGTGAAGCATCTACAGTTCGAAAGAAAAATTGGGGTCTCTAAACTTAATCGTCTAACTAATTGATGTTATTGGTTTTAAAAGTGGCTCCCCGAGCCGGACTCGAACCAGCGACACAGCGGTTAACAGCCGCTTGCTCTACCAACTGAGCTATCGGGGATCATGGGACGCCAGCACACGCCTGCGTCCAGCACCACCGGGGCTTGGTATAGCAGAGCGATCCCCTTCTTGACCAGCCAGAACGCCGCGCGATTGAATGGCGTTTATTGATATGGCAGCAGGCGGTGGGGCGGAAAGTGGAGGCGCGGGCCGGATTCGAACCGGCGTACACAGATTTGCAGTCTGCTGGATAACCACTCTCCCACCGCGCCGATTCTTGATCGGAGGCTCCCGAGAAGGGGTCGAGGTATAGGACTTGACCGAGGGCCGGTCAAGCAAGGGGCGGTCTTTGGAAGCCCGCTCTGGTAGGGCGATTTCTGCCAGCGGCGTTGTGTTTGTTCCATTCGGAACGTATAAACGGTTTCTCCAATTTGGCTGAGCGAGAAGATAAAATGACGGATTTTACCGCCGCCAGGCAAAACATGGTGGATTGCCAGTTGCGACCGAACAAGGTGACGGATCCGCGCATCGTTGCCACCATGTCCGAATTGCCACGGGAACGTTTTGTCCTTCCAGATTATCAGGGCGTTGCCTATGTCGACGCGCATCTGTCTCTGGACCGAGGCCGTTCGGTTATGGAACCGGTGGTGCTGGCGCGTCTTCTGGAGCTTGCCGAAATTCAGCAAGGGGATGTTGTTCTCGATATCGGTTGCAGCACCGGTTATTCGGCCGCCGTCATTGCCGCATTGGCGGGGACGGTTGTTGCGCTTGAATCGGACCCGGCCTTTGCGGCTTTTGCAACAAAATTGCTTTCGGAGCTCGGCTGCGACAACGTTGCCGTCGTGGAAGGGCCGCTGGCCGACGGCTATCCCAGTCAGGCGCCTTTCGATGTGATTTTTATCGATGGCGCCGTTGCCGAGATTCCAGAAGCGATCTGCAATCAGTTGAAGAAAGGCGGGCGCCTGGTCGCCGTACTTGCCGGTTCGGCGGGGGTGGGACAGGCGACGGTCCTGACGCGGACGGATAGCTGCGTTGGCAGTCGTGTTGCCTTTGACGCGGCAACGCCCGAATTGCCGGAATTTACAGCCAAGGAAGGCTTTGTCTTCTAGCAGCGTTTATATTACTATTTAGATGTAAAACTACAGCAACTTGCGTGGTGCAAACGGAAAAGTGCCAGGCGAAGGGGATTTGGATTGGGCGTTCGGGCGGTTCGATGGTTGTCAAAGGCTTGCGCCGCTTTTTTGATTGGTGGCGGTGGGCTTGTGGTTTCCGATGCCTGCGCGCAGACCATTGCGCAATCCCTTGCTTCCGCTTATCAGAGCAATCCAACCTTGCGTGCGCAAAGGGCCAAGCTGCGGGCAACGGACGAGGCGCTTCCCCAGGCCCAGGCTGGTTGGCGACCGACGATTACGGCAAATGCGGAAGTGGGGCGATCCCGGGTCGAAGGGAATTTGTTTGCCCAATCTTCGGGCACCCAAATTCGGACCCCATCCGGCCTAAGCGTTACCCTTTCGCAACCCATCTTTCGTGGGGGCCGGACTTTTTATGAAACCCGCCAGGCAGAATATCGCGTCCAGGCCGATCGCGCCCGCCTGCGCCTCGTCGAGGCACAAGTGTTGCTGGATGCGGCCGGGGCCTTTATGGATGTCGTGCGCGATCAGGCGGTCGTCGAGCTGAACGTCCACAACGAACAGGTGCTTCGTCGACAGCGGGAAGCCGCGGGCGACCGTTTCGAAATCGGCGAAATCACCCGGACGGATGTTGCCCAGGCCGAGGCGCGGCTTGCCGGCGCACGTGCAGACCGGATCCAGGCGGAAGGAAATCTCGCCGCCTCGCGTGCCACCTTCAGGAAGGTGATTGGCATGGCGCCGGAACAACTTGTCACGCCAGCCTCCTTAAGCAATCTGCCGAAATCTGAGGCCGAGACGTTGCGCGTTGCGGCGTTATCTTTTCCAGCCATTGTTGCTGCAAAATTTGATGAAAAATCCGCAATAGAGGCGGTCAACATCGTTGAAGGTGAACTGCTACCGACGGTTTCCCTAAACGGTGAGATCAGCAAGGCACAGGAACAGTTTTCCACCGTTGATGACACAAAACGGGGAACGGTCAGCGCCCGAGTTACGATACCGCTTTATCAAGCTGGCGCCGTGCATTCACGCCTGCGCGAAGCGCGTCAAATTGCCGGTCAGCGTCGGGTCGAGGTCGAAGAGACTCGCCGCAGCGCCGTCGAACAGGGCGCCCGCGCCTGGTCGGACATGGCCGCCGCTCAGGCGGGTATTGTCTCTCTCAAATCCCAGGTCGAAGCGGCGGCTATCGCCCTGGATGGGGTCGAGCAGGAGGCACTTGTTGGGTCGCGCACCGTGCTGGACGTATTGGATGCTGAACAAGAGTTGCTGGATGCAAAAGTGGCTCTGGTGCGGGCCAAACGCGACGAGTTTGTTGCGTCCTTCCGCCTGAAATCGGCGGTCGGCGCCCTGACAGCAGAGGCCCTGGCCCTGCCGGTTAAGTTCTATGACATGAACAAGCACTATGATGACGTGCGTGGGCGTTGGATTGGCTTTGGCGACGATCCAGAGGAATAGGCCCAGCTGCGGACCGCTTCTTATTCTGGCGTTTTTTTGGGGACTGGCTTAGGGTTGACGAATTCTTTGCCGTGACTGGCCAAGACGTTACGGGTCATAACGGGTTGCGGCGAAAGGGTAGGGGCGGATGGCGGACGGTCAGGAAACCGATCTTTCCTCAGAGGAGGATAACGACGGGCAGGCGGAACCCTCAATGGAGGAAATTCTGTCGTCTATCCGCCGTATCATTTCCGAGGATGACGAAGCGGAAGGTACGAAGAACGCTGGAGAAGGCGATGCGGCGGACATGCCTGATGAGCTAGCAATTGAGGACGGTGTGGACGGTGCGGCGGCTAGCCCCGAGGATATGGGCGGTGCGGACGAAGATGAAGGCGGGGATGAAGAAGATGAGGACATTTTGGAACTCACCCGGATGGTTTCGGAAGACGGCGGCGTGACGGATCTGACAGAAGAAAAAGAGCCGGAGGCGGAGATGGCAACAGAAGCGGGCGAGATGGATACGCTTGAGATGCAGGATTCGGAATCGGATACGCCTGTTGAGGCCGCGCCTGTCGAGATGGAAGCGGAGCAGGCTGCGCCTGTTGAGGCAGCACCTGTTGAAGATGAAGCGTCACCGCCACCATCTGAACCCGGCAGTGATTCACTCCTTGACGATACGGCGGCCGCTGCGGCCAGCGGGTCCTTCGGGGAGCTTACGAAGGCTGTCCTCAAAGAGGACGGGCCGGGGATTCAGCTTGGCTCTCTTCCCGACAAGACTCTGGAAGACCTCATCAAAGAACTGCTTCGCCCGATGCTGAAAGAATGGCTCGACCAGAATTTACCGTCGATTACCGAAAAGCTGGTACGAAAAGAAATTGAGCGCACGGCGCGACGGGCCGAAGAACTCTAATTCCCATGTGACTCCATGTGATTTGGATGCCTGAGGCCAGGACGCTTTCCGTGGCTGGCTTTCCCTTTGCTTAAAAGACGAGAAGACGTTTCAAACGGTCATGAAAGAATTAGAAAAAAGATACGATTCCAAAGCGGTTGAAGGGCCGCGTTACAAAGCGTGGGAAAAGACCGGCGCTTTCGCTGCCGATACCAAATCGGACGCGACACCCTTTACGATCATGATGCCACCGCCGAACGTGACCGGCAGCCTACATATGGGCCACGCCCTCAATCACACGCTTCAGGACATTCTGACCCGCTATCACCGCATGAAGGGGGCCGATGCCCTTTGGCAGCCGGGCATGGATCACGCCGGAATTGCCACCCAGATGGTTGTCGAAAGGCAGCTTGCCGAAAAAGGCATCACGCGCCACGATCTTGGCCGCGAATCTTTTGTGGAACATGTCTGGGAATGGAAAAAAGAATCCGGTGGGACAATTACCAGCCAATTGCGGCGTTTGGGGACGTCCCCCGATTGGGAAAAAGAACGCTTCACCCTGGACGAAGGTCTTTCCCAGGCCGTTACGAAGGTTTTTGTCGAACTTCACAAAGCCGGCCTTCTTTATCGGGACAAACGCCTCGTCAATTGGGATTGCGAATTGTTGACGGCAATCTCCGACCTTGAAGTCGTGCAGAAAGAAACAAAAGGCCATCTGTGGCATTTTCGTTATCCGCTGGAAGATGGTTCCGGCCATATCGTTGTTGCGACGACGCGGCCTGAAACGATGTTTGGCGACACGGCCGTTGCCGTGCATCCCGAAGATGCGCGCTATCAACATCTTGTCGGCAAAAATGTTCGCCTGCCAATTTCCGGCCGTTTGATTCCGATTGTGGCCGACGAACATTCGGACCCGGAGATGGGAAGCGGGGCGGTAAAAATCACCCCGGCCCACGACTTCAATGACTTTGAAGTTGGCCGTCGCCACGACCTTCCTTTGGTGAACGTGTTCGATGTGAAGGCGCATTTGAACGAAAATGTCCCCGAAGCCTATCGCGGCCTTGACCGTTATGTGGCGCGCGAAAAAGTAATTGCCGAAATGGAATCCCTCGACCTTCTTGAACAGGTTGAAGACCATGTTCATGCGCTGCCCCATGGGGATCGTTCCGGCACGGTGGTTGAACCTTATCTCACCGATCAATGGTTTGTGGACGCCGCCACCTTGGCAAAACCGGCGATTGAGGCGGTTGAAACCGGGCGCACGGTTTTCGTGCCGAAACATTGGGAAAACACCTATTTCGAATGGATGCGCAACATTCAGCCCTGGTGCATTTCGCGCCAACTGTGGTGGGGACACCGAATTCCTGCCTGGTACGGACCGGATGGGGAAATTTTCGTTGCGGCATCGGAGGAAGACGCCATCGCCGCCGCCAAAATTCATTACGGCAAGGCAACCGAACTTACCCGCGATCCGGATGTGTTGGACACCTGGTTTTCATCGGCCTTGTGGCCGTTTTCGACGCTGGGTTGGCCGGAAGAAACACCAGAACTTGCGCGCTATTACCCAACGGACGTGCTGGTCACGGGGTTCGATATTATCTTCTTCTGGGTGGCGCGCATGATGATGATGGGCCTGCACTTTATGGGCGAGGTGCCTTTCCACACGGTCTATATCCACGCGCTGGTTCGTGACGCATCGGGCCAGAAAATGTCGAAGTCCAAGGGCAACATCATCGATCCTCTGGGGTTGATCGAACAATATGGGTGCGATGCCCTGCGCTTTACGCTGACGGCGCTTGCCTCGCCGGGACGTGACATCAAACTTTCGGAAGCGGACGTCGAAGGCGCGCGGAACTTCGCGACGAAACTCTGGAATACCGCACGCTACTGTCAGTTGGCGGAGTGCGCGCCGGACCCAGATTTTAATCCGTTCACAACGACGCTTCCACTCAATGGATGGATCGTGGCTGACATCGTGAATTTAAACGTTAGGGTAGAGCTTGCGTTCGAGAGCTATCGTTTCAATGAGGCGGCCATCGAGCTTTACCAGTTCGTTTGGGGAACCTTCTGCGATTGGTATTTGGAGTTTACGAAACCAATCCTGAATGGGAACGACGCGGCTGCGAAAAAAGAGACGCGCGCGACGACGGCCTGGGTGCTCGACCAA
>CAYTAE010000043.1:0-1690 GCA_964435655.1 uncultured Rhodospirillaceae bacterium | reverse complement strand
ATGCCGTTTCTCACCGAGGAACTGTGGCAGAAGATGGGCGAACGCGAAGAGATGCTGATCACCTCGGCGTGGCCTAGGTTCAATATAGCGTTGACCGATGCGGCGGCGATGGCGGAAATGGATTGGGTTGTGCGCCTGGTGACGGAAATTCGTTCAATTCGTTCCGAGCTGCGCGTGCCGCCGAAAGAGGCCATCAGAGTTGCTATCGAAAATGCGAACGAAACCACTGGGCAACGCATGACAACCCATGAGGCGATCATCAAGACCCTCGCCAATCTGAAAAGCCTTAGCCAGGAACAGAATATTAAAGGGGGCACCATTCCCTTTGTGATCGACGAGGCGACGGGCCATGTTTTTCCGGGTGACGCCATCGATATGGACGCGCAGAAGGCACGCTGGGCGGAAGAGATCCGAGAGCATGACAAGGAAGTTGCCAAAATTGAAAAGAAGCTTGGCAACCAGCAATTTCTTGCAAAGGCCCCGGAAGACGTCGTAGCGGAACAGCGCACGCGTTTGGCTGATGCCCTGGACCGGCGTAAGAGAAAGCAAGCATGGCTCGCGTGAATGTCAAAACGCCATTAAAATACGCAGGAACGATCAGGGAAGACGCCTATGACCCGCAAATTTGACGAAAAACAAAACCTGCCGAGCCGTTATGTCAGCGTCGGGCCGGAAAGTTCGCCGCATCGGTCTTATTACTATGCGATGGGGATGACGGAGAAAGAAATCCATCAGCCCTTTGTCGGCGTTGCGACCTGTTGGAACGAAGCGGCACCATGCAACATCACCCTTGGCCGCCAGGCACAGGCCGTCAAGCTGGGCGTGAAGGCGGCAGGTGGGACGCCCCGGGAATTTACGACGATCACGGTAACCGACGGCATTGCCATGGGTCATGAGGGGATGAAATCCTCTCTCGTCAGCCGCGAAGTGATTGCCGATTCGGTTGAATTGACCATGCGCGGTCATTGTTACGATGCGTTTGTCGGCCTGGCCGGTTGCGACAAATCGCTGCCCGGCATCATGATGGCGATGCTGCGCTTAAACGTGCCGGCCGTTTTCATGTATGGCGGTACAATCCTGCCCGGTCTCTATAAGGGCAAAGAGGTGACCGTGCAGGACGTGTTCGAGGCCGTTGGTGCCCACAGCGCCGGCGACATAACGGACAAGGAATTGCATGACCTGGAGCGCGTCGCATGTCCGTCCGCAGGTTCCTGCGGTGGCCAGTTCACGGCCAACACGATGGCGTGCGTCTCGGAAGCGGTGGGGCTTGCCCTGTCCGGGTCGGCGGGCGCACCGGCACCTTATAAATCCCGTGACGCCTATGCCGAGAAAAGCGGCGAGGCCGTCATGCGCCTTTTAGAAATGAATTTGCGACCGCGCGACATCGTCACTAGGAAGGCGCTTGAAAACGCCGCCATGGTTGTTGCCGCTTCGGGTGGTTCGACAAATGCGGCCCTTCACCTGCCGGCGATGGCCAACGAGGCCGGGATCGAATTTGACCTGCATGACGTGGCCAAAATTTTCCGAAAAACGCCCTACCTTGCCGATATGAAGCCTGCCGGGCGCTATGTGGCGAAAGACCTTTACGAGGTGGGCGGCGTGCCGATCCTGATGAAGGCTTTGCTGGAAGGCGGCTACCTTCATGGCGAATGCATGACGGTTACCGGCAGGACGATTGCTGAAAATCTGG